>CAYTDJ010000018.1:0-14584 GCA_964436265.1 uncultured Chloracidobacterium sp.
ATGTCGATTTGTTGGCTAAAGCGGTATTTACCGCACACGGCGGCGACAAGCTGAAGAAGATGAAGACGCTTGTGATCCGTGGAGCGGTCGATGTGACATCTTCTGCCTTTCCTCAAGCGATTGCCGGCGGTTTCGCGACGGTAATATCTGGCTCAAGATACATACTAGATATTCAAACGCCTTTTCAATCATTGAAGCAGGTCTTTGACGGCGAAACCACAACATCTTCATTACCAGGAATTACACTGCCACCGGTCACGTCGCTGGGGTTTCCTATGCTTCCAAGATTGGGTGACTCGGGTTATGTCGTTTCCGCCCTGCCCGAAGCCAAACGAAAACAGAAAGGATTTCGAATGACCGGTCCTGACGGGTTCTTTACCGATTTCCTTATAGACGAAAAGACGAACCTGATAAGGGCATATGAGTCATCATATGAATTTAACGGGCGGAGCTTTTCCACTTCGGTCGAAGTGGACAAGAACAGGCTAGTTGATGGATTGACGATACCTGAGAAGTATTCGCAGAGATTCGACCTAGGCGGTTTGTCAGCCTACTCGAGCTTTAAGGCAAAGGAGATCCTCGTGAACTCGGAGATCGACAATTCCGTTTTCGCGGCAGGGAAATGACCCGCGCGTTCGGTATTGGTTAAAGCCTAAGATATCGCAAAGCGGCTAGATTTCCACCATTGGATGGTCTCGCGGATACCTTCTTCGAGACCGACGTGTTTTTCATAACCAAGCCATTCTTTCGCTCGAGAGTTGTCGGCTTGGGAGTGTTTGACGTCACCCTTGCGTTCCGGCTGGAAATCGGCCGCGACATCGGTCCTGCCGGTCACGCGTTTCATTACATCTACAAGTTCGAGAAGCGATACTCGTTCCCCGTTAGCCACGTTAATGACCTCACCGATGCCTTGAGTTGCTTCCATCGCCTTGATATTCGCGTCCACAACATTCGCAATGTAAGTGAAATCTCTGGACTGTTGGCCATCGCCGTAGATCACCGGCGCGTCGCCTTTCATGAATGCATCTATGAATCTCGAGATAACACCCGAGTACTGGGACGATGGATTTTGCCGCGGGCCGAAAACATTGAAGTAACGCAGGGAGATCGTCTCAAGGCCATAGACCTTCGAAAAAACCTGACAATAATATTCCCCGACGAGTTTTGCCGCGGCATACGGCGACAGCGGTTCAGGCTTCATGGTCTCTAACTTTGGCAGAGTAGGCTGGTCGCCATAGGCCGAGCTCGAGGCCGCATAAATGAATCGGCGGACACCAGTTTCTTTTGCCGCGACAAGCAGATTAAAGGTGCCGTTGACACATGCCTGATGGGTTTCGACGGGGTTCGCGACTGAACGCGGAACGCTCGGCAAGGCCGCTTCATGGAAGATTACGTCAACACCGACGACGGCCTTTGCCGCGTATTCCTGATCGGCAATGTCGGCCTCTATAAAATCGAAACTGCCGCGGATCTCCTCAAGATTCTCTCGAAAACCGGTCACAAAATTATCGACGATCGACACTTTTGCTCCCCGATCGATCAGTGCCTCGGCGAGATTTGATCCAATGAAACCGGCGCCGCCGGTGACGAGTACTTTTGGTGTTAGCGCCATAAAGAACGACAAAAGAACGCAAACGGAAGAATAAAATAGGGCCGGCTAGGCCCTATTCGAACAGACCATCATCAACGGCCGACGCCCACATATTCGAATCCAAGTTCACGCATGTCTGCAGGCTCATAGACGTTTCTAAGGTCGGCGATCCTTGGCGATTTGAGAAGCGATCTGACCTTTTCCATATCAAGTGCGCGGAACTGGTTCCATTCCGTGACGATGACCATTACGTCTGCGTCCCTGATAGCATCATACTCATCCACCGCATATTCGACGCCGCTGATGTAATGCTTCGATTCTTCCATTGCGACCGGGTCATAGGCACGAACAGTCGCCCCACCTTCGATCAGCTTGTGAATGATGTCGATCGCCGGAGATTCGCGCATGTCATCGGTCTCCGGTTTGAACGACAGTCCGAGCATGCCGATCTTCTTGCCCTCAAGCCCGCCGACAAGTTTCTCGATCTTTGGGATCATAGCTTGACGCTGAAGTTCATTCGCTTCGATAACGGCATCCACGATGCGTGTTTCAACCCCATACTGGTCCGCTACCGTCGTCAGTGCCCGCGTGTCCTTAGGAAAACACGAACCGCCGTAGCCAGGGCCGGGATGAAGGAACTTTCGACCAATGCGGTTATCCATTCCCATACCACGGGCGACGTCGTGGACGTCGCATCCAATTGCGTCGCAAAGGTTTGCAACCTCATTTATGAAAGTGATCTTTGTTGCAAGGAATGCATTTGCGGCGTATTTTGTGAGTTCGGCGGCTTCGAGCGAGGTGATCACGATCGGAGTTTCGATCAGGTAGAGCGGTCTGTAAAGCTCTTTCATTACTTCGATCGCCCGCTCTTCATTGCTTCCGATAACGACGCGGTCCGGATGCATGAAGTCTTCGATCGCGGCTCCCTCACGGAGAAACTCGGGATTTGAAGCCACGCCGAACTCCATTCCGGAGGGGATCCGCTCGGTAACAAACTCCCGAAGTAATTTTCCGGTACCAACAGGAACGGTCGATTTGGTGACAAGGACCTTATAGCCGTTCATCGCGGACGCAACATCTTCAGCGGCCTGCATGTAATAACTCATATCCGGCGACCCGTCTTCTTTCGGCGGCGTGCCCACAGCAAAGAAGACCACCTGTGATTTTTCCACAGCAGACTTCAAGTCGGTGGTGAATTCGAGCCGGCCCGCCTTTACGTTCTTTTCAACGATCTGATCGAGCCCTGGCTCGTAAATGGGGATGATGTTGTTATTGAGCTTCTCTATCTTGGTTTGATCCACGTCGACGCATGTGACATGAATGCCGAACTCGGCAAAACACGCACCTGACACCAATCCAACGTAGCCTGTGCCTATTACTGCGATCTGCATACTTTAAGTGTTTCTAGTCTTCCTTATAAAAATAACTGCTCTATAAATAAACGAATGCGGGTCACATTGAATCAATATGACCCGCACAATTTTACAAAATCGGATTGCGTTAGACCAAGAGGCCTATCTGGTCGGACTTACAACGATCGTGTCGCAGCGGTCGCCTTGGCACGGTTCGTCATCTCTCGGAATGAGCGTCGTAACGATGATGCCGCCCGCAACGAGGAACAGCCACCATGGCACACCAAAGCGAACCGGCGGTGCCGAGTCAGGACGCAGACACGGCTTACAGCCTGTCTGAGCGAGATTGCCGGCTGTCGCCGACGTGCCGGCTGCAACCTGACGGTCATTGCTACCTTCTCTCATGGTCACCATTCCCGTCGTGGCGTCAACGTGAGTGTGCGAACATTCAGCTTCGACGACAAAGGTGTTGGCTTGAGACGAATCCGCAATAACGGTCGCATCCTTTGATGCCACAGTTGCGGCTACGCCGGCGCCGTTTGCGATGCGGACCTTTCCGGACGAGAGGCTGGCGACAATGCTCGCTTCGGAGAAGTTAAGAACAACGTTGGTATCGGAAAGGATCTCAATGCGGCCAGTCTTACCAAGACTGACAATAGCACTTGAGCCTGCAGCAGTAACGATCGTGCTGCCCGAAACGATGGTCGAATTTGAAACGGCCGGCTGTCCATTGACCGTGACCGAGCCTGTGACACTGATCTCACCGGAAAAAGTGTTGGGCAAAGCAAGAGCCCACGACGAATAAACACAAAGGACAGCTATGGCAGAAAGTGATGATACAAACTTTCGAAGAATATTTTTGCCGAGCATCAGATTTAATCTCCTCCTTTTGACAATCCTCAATTGTAAAGTCCGCTATCCATCCAAATGGGCAGATCGACGGATCATAAGAGCAATGAAAATGTGACCAAGTCGGGGAGTATTCAAAACGACTGCCCAGTCAATCACATGTCCAAGTTTTCAATTACCGGTCCCGAACAGAAAGCAATTCAGAACCTCAAGATAGCACAAATAAACGGAAAATCACGTAAATAGAGCCGGATACAAAAAACTACCCACTGAAACTCTTACACAAAAACCGTTCTGCTGTCAATAAAATCGGCACCTAAAATGTTCTGTTTCAAGATTTTATTGCATGATCGGCGTTTAGATGCGACCCAGCTTTTTGTGTGACTCACTTATAGCACAAGTCGCCCCAAAATGAAAGCATCCGGGACTGATCGCGGGTAATTGGCGGACAGTTACCACACCCGTATCCCGAACACGCTAAATGGAATCGGGCGAATTGGTGTGAGACGATCGCCAATTCCCGTGCTCACTTTGCCCGGCGAATGGTTTTCTGATTTAATTTGTTAGACCCATCGAATCAACGGGAGACAAATTCAATGAAAATAAGGGCATTACTCCTCTTCTTTGCGGCTGCGCTGTGCATAAATTGCACCGGGCCTCAACAGAATTCAAACTCATCATCCGCAAACAATGGCGACCCGAACCGAAAGCTTAAGATCGGATTCGCAATGGATACGCTTAAGGAAGAGCGTTGGGTCAGGGACAAGGAGGCATTTGAGGCGGCATGCAAGAAACTCGGCGTAGAACCGGTTGTGACCGTTGCCGACAACAAGGCCGATAAACAGGCTAACGATGTCGATAATCTTCTTACACAGGGCGTTGATGCTCTTATCATTGCTCCCCATGATGCGACCCAGGCAGCTTCGATGGTAGAAAAAGCAAAAGCCAAGGGTGTCCCTGTCATCAGTTACGACCGATTGATCAACTCTGACAAGATCGACCTATATATCTCACATCAGGTTCCGGTAATAGGTCGAAAGATCGCGGAGTACGCCCTTAAAAAGGTCCCGGAGGGAAACTACGTTATGGTTTACGGGGCCGGCACGGATAACAATGCGGTCATAATGAAGAAGGAACAGCTCGACGTCCTGAAACCTGCGATAGATTCCGGAAAGATCAAGATCGTCGCAGATAATTTCACCCCGGACTGGAAGCCCGAGGAGGCGCTCAAGATGGCTGAGAATGCCTTGACCCAGAACAAGGACGATATCCAGGCGTTCGTCGTGTCTAACGATGGAATGGCCGGCGGCGTTGTTTCCGCATTGGAAAAGAAAGGGCTCGCGGGCAAGATATTGGTCACAGGTCAGGACGCCGCGCTGGACGGACTGCAGCGGATCGCGCAGGGAACCCAGACAATGACGGTTTACAAACCCATTGTGCCGCTCGCGACTCAGGCGGTCGAGGCAGCTATTAAACTCGCGCGTAAGGAGCCGCTGAACACTATAATGTTTCGAAATGATGTCATCGGAAAGGACGTGCCGGCCATTCTTCTTGAGGTGACGGTCGTGGACAAAGACAATCTGATGACTACAGTGATCAAGGACGGTTACGCAAAATACGAAGACGTTTACAAGAACGTCCCGGAAGGCCAAAGGCCGGCGAAACAATAAGGACCCCCGATCGATGGAAAAACTGATCCTTGCTGCCGACCTCGGCGGTACTAATCTTCGAATGGCCGCTGTAAGCCGAGGCGGTGATATCGCGATTCGCCGAAAGGTTTGTACTCCAACTTCAAAGACCAGAGAAGATATTCTCGCCGCTATTGAGGAGACCGCCGGATCGATCCGGTCTGAGTTGGGTGACTCAGGCGAATTGGCGTCTTTTGGGGCGGCTGTGCCTGCGATCGTCAATTCCAAACAGGGAATCGTGCTCAGGTCTCCGAATTTGCCCGAACTTAACGGACTAGAGTTTTCGAACTATTTTTCTGATCGGCTTAAGATGCCGGTCGTTCTCGAAAACGACGCGAATTCGGCGGCGGTAGGCGAGTTTTGGAAAGGGGCGTCCCGCGGGGTTCAAAGTTCGGTTTGCGTTACTCTCGGAACCGGGGTCGGAGGCGGGATCATTATTGACGGAAAGCTCCTGCGCGGGATCGACGGTACCGCGGGTGAGATCGGCCACATCGCGGTCGAGCCGGAAGGGCATCCCTGCGGATGCGGAAGCAAAGGCTGCGTCGAGCAGTATTCGTCGTCAATAGCGATCAAACGCATAACAGCTGAACTTTTGCCGCGATTTCCTGCCTCGGTCTTGTCCGGAATGTCGGACATCACTCCGTTTAAGGTTTATGAGGCCGGAAAAAGCGGTGACGAGCTTGCCATTGAGATATTCCGAATATTTGGAACATACCTCGGGATCGCACTTGGAGGCCTAGTAAATGTGCTTAATCCGGAAACGATCGTAATTGGCGGCGGCGTGGCGGCCGGGTGGGACCTCTTCGTAGATCACGTGCGTGATGAAATTTTTCGAAGGGCATTTAAGCATCCGGCGGAACGTGTTAGACTTGTGCGGTCGGAACTCGGGGACGACGCCGGTATTATTGGTGCCGCATTTCTCGGTTCCGAGAGGGTTTATGTTTAAAATCCTTTTTTGTTGAGATTCCCGAAATATGAACGTATTTCACAAGGTACTTCTCAGGGTACACGAAATATCCGGCGGCAAAGAAAATGCCGATGTCGATCTTATCGATCTGCTAAAGAAAGAAGGGTTTTATTCGAACATCGACAACATCGCTAAGCAGCTCCAAGACGAAGGCTGGGTCACGGAAACCTCACGCAAATATACAGTCCGAATAACCCATTGGGGTAACTCGGAAGCGAAGCGGGTCTTGAGCGATTCGCCTGATAAGGTAAATGAGAGAGAAAAAGAGTCAAGCCGTCTCCTGAATCAGGGGCGGGAACTGCTCATTCTCCTCGAGGAGTTTTCTTCGGGGCCGACGACAGCGAAACTGGATAACATCGACAAACACCTTTCTGCCATCGCTGAACGCTCAAAGAAGATCCGAGGCTATTTATGAACTGAATTACTTGCTTATCGGAGGCGTATTAGAGTAAACTGATTGTTTGCAACGATGCGTCGAGTGTCTAGTGGGTCTCGTGCCCACTTTTTGTTTTTCATAGAACGTGTTGATGGAAGGAAATTCAACATTCCAGAGGGTCAAAGAGATCGCGTTGATCGCGGTAGATGAGTGCGGGGTAGAGTTCGTTCATCTCGAATTTGCCGGCACCAAGCGTAACCTGGTCGTTCGGGTATTTGTTGATAAGCCCGGCGGAGTAACGATCGAAGATTGCGGAAAAGTATCGAGAACCATGGAAGCGGTCATGGATGCCGAGGATATCATCCCGCGAGCTTACGTTCTCGAGGTGTCGTCCCCTGGGCTCGACAGAGAGTTATATAGCATTGACGATTTTGTAAAGTTTGTCGGATCCGCCGCAAAAGTGCGAACGAAGGTCGCCGACGGTACTATTGCAAGCCTGAATGGGGTTATTGCAGGGGTTGCCGAAGGAATGATCGAGTTTGACGACCGTTCAAAAGGACGCGTCAGCTTTCCATATGATTCGGTCGTAAAGGCAAACTTAAAGGTGGATATTCAACAAGAATTGAAGCGGAACTAACGGCGGCCGTCAGGCCCGAATACGGAGTTCCCGAAAAGGTAATATGGCATCATTGATCCAACAGAGTATCGAGGCACTGTGCAGCGAACAGGGGCTTGACCGGGAAATGGTCATCGAAGCGATGAAAGACGCCGTTAAAGCGGCGGCGCGCAAGCAGTTCAAATCGCAGGACAAGACAGGCGACAGTATTCAGGTCGACTGGAACCCGGAGGACGGCGAAGTAGAAGTTTCTGTTCAAAAGACAATCGTTGAGACGGTCGAGGACGACCTTACACAGCTTTCTCTTGAAGAGGCTCAGGAACTGGCTGGCGACGAGGTCGAGATCGGCGATATGCTGCTTATCCCACTGGATCGTGAGCTGATGGGCCGAATTGCCGCGCAGACCGCCAAGCAGATATTGGTTCAAAAGGTCAGAGAGGCGATCCGTGAAAAGGTTTATGACGAATATGTCGATCGTAAGGGTGAGCTGATCAATGGCACCATCAAGCGTTTCGAGCGCGGAGACATAATCGTAGACCTTGGCAATAATCTTGAAGCGATAATTCCAAAGAAGGAACAGTCACGCGGAGAGATCTGGAACCAGGGCGAACGTATTCGCGTCGTCATCGTAGATGTAACAAAGGATCAAAAGGGTCAGCAGATCAAGGTTTCTCGGGCTTCGGCCGAGCTCGTGAAACGCCTGTTCGAGATGGAGGTCCCTGAGATCTATGACGAGACGGTCGTGATCAAGTCTGCGGTTCGAGAACCGGGCGACCGGGCAAAGATAGCTGTCGCGTCAAACGAAAAAGATGTCGATCCGGTCGGTGCGTGCGTCGGTATGAAAGGCTCTCGTGTCCAGGCAATAATCAAAGAGCTTCGCGGAGAAAAGATCGATATTATCGAGTGGTCGGACGAGCCGTCTGTGTTTGCGGCGAACGCTCTGTCACCGGCCAAGGTGTCTCAGGTTCGCATTACCGACATTGAGAAACGCAAAATGCACGTGATCGTTGGTGAGGACCAGCTCAGCCTAGCGATCGGAAAGAAAGGCCAGAATGTGCGGTTGGCCACGAGACTTGTCGGCTGGGATATCGACATTGTAAGTGAAGAAGTTCTGAAGAAAGAGATCGCCCTTCAAATGGGCAGGATGATGGCGTCGGGTGAAGCGGTACCGATCACGGCTCTGGAAGGTGTGAACGCCAATCAGGCTGACATCCTTGCGGCAAAGGGAATTGACGATGTCGAGAAACTCGCATCATCGACGATCGATGACCTGGTTGACTACCTTGACGTCACCTTTGATGAAGCACAAGAAATATTGAGGTCAGCTCAGGCTATAGTGGCAGCAAAGGACGGTACTGGATCTGAAGAGTCGGTCAGCGGCGACGAAGGATCTCTTGATACCGTCGGTAATTCAGATGACCCTTCGCCTGACGAAGGTGCGGCCGAGCCCTCTTTGGAAGTGGAAGAGACTGAGATCGCGGAAACTGAGGTCGCCGAGACCGAGGTTGCGGAAACCGATGTGGTCGAAATCGCGGCGTCCGACGAGGAGGCCGTTGATGTCGAAGGTACCGAAGAACCAGCTGAAGAGATCGAAGAAGCGGCTAAGTAGTCCGTAGGTTCCCGCCCGGAATCTGACCGAGTTTCTCAGTTGATCGGCAGGCCGGTGCTATCCGACCAGAGACGTCGGGTCAAAAGGGTTTTATTATTTATGGCAGCAGTTAGGAAAGTCAGAGTATATGATCTCGCGAAAGAGCTGAAGCAGGATGCAAAGCGCCTGATCGAAGACCTGCGTCGTGAGGGTGCGGACGTTAGTGTCGCGTCAAACTCGGTCAGCATTGAGATCGCTGAAAAGGTTCGGCTCAAATATATGCCGAAGACCGAGGTGGCGCCAAAGCGCGGCATCAAGAAGATCAAGACCACTAAGAAAGAGCCCGAAGCAGTTTCTGAATTGCCGCCGATCGAACCGGAGGCTGAAGTTGAAACTCCGGTCGAGATCGAGCCTTTGCCTGAAACGGAAAAGGAATCGGCCCCTGTCGAAGCGGTGGCGACCCCGTCCGTTCGAAAGGTTTTGAAAAAGAAAGAGGTGGTTGAAGCCCCCGTTGAATTGTTGCCTGCCGAACCCGCCTTAGCCGCCGATGAATCCTTGGAGACGGTGTCGGAAACGGCACCTGCGGTTGATAGTCAGGATGAAGTCCCGGTCTCTGAAGAGCCCAAGGCCGGAACTGCCGTGAAGGTCCTGCGTCCAACGGGTACTCAGATCAAAACGCTTACATTAACAAAAGATGCACTTCAAAAGGGCATAAAGCCGGGTGAACGCGTGGTCGCCGAAGCCCCGACCAAGGCCGGTAAGCTTGCAGGTGACATAATCGCCGGAAGGGATGCGAGGGGCAGACGACCGGGAGAGTTCAGAGGAACTCCTGGCGAAAGTTCAACCCCCCAAACCGTTTATACGCCGCCTGCAGATAATCGCAGAAGGCCCGGACGTTCGGGCGGGCGCAAAACGAAAGGTGACGCTAAGGGAGGCAGGTTTGCAGAGCGCGATCTGGATGCACCGCGTCAGCGCACTATCGAAGAGAGGATCAGCGAGCAGATCGGCCGTAAAGATTCTGACGAGTTCAAGGCCGTTCGCCTTGTGGAAGGAGCGACAGTCCGCGAATTCGCAGAAGCGTTGGGCATTCCTCCGCGAGACATTGTTCAGCTTTTGATAAAAAAAGGAGTTTTCGCAACTCTCAATCAACCTATCGGCGAGAATAAGGCAGTCGAGATCGGAATGGATTTCGGTTTTGACGTTAGCTTTGTCCCATTTGAGGAGATGGTCGTCGAACAGGAGTTCGAAGAGCTTATTGCGTCGGACTCAGACGACGTTGAAGAAACACGAGCGCCGGTCGTAACGGTCATGGGCCACGTCGATCATGGAAAGACCTCGCTACTCGATGCGATCCGTTCCGCCAACGTTGCCGAAGGTGAAGCAGGCGGCATCACTCAGCACATCGGTGCCTACAGTGTATATGTGCCAAGTCCGGACAATCCGGATAAACAGCGTCGCGTTGTCTTTCTCGATACGCCGGGTCACGAAGCGTTCACGATGATGCGTGCACGCGGCGCAAAGGCTACGGACGTCGTCATCCTTGTCGTGGCGGCGGATGACGGAGTTATGCCTCAGACCATAGAGGCGGTCGAACACTCAAAAGCGGCGGGTGTTCCCATCATAGTTGCGATCAACAAGATCGATAAACCCGACGCCAATCCGGATAAGGTCAAACAAGGACTAGCTGGCCTGGGCCTGCAGCCGGTCGAGTGGGGCGGTGACGTCGAAATGGTGCCGGTGTCGGCCAAGAAACGTGAGAATCTTGACACACTCCTTGAGACGGTTCTGCTTCAAGCCGACATACTCGAACTCAAGGCGAGCCCGACTCGCAGAGCTTCCGGCGTTGTACTTGAGGCGAAACTTGATAAAGGCCGCGGTGCGGTCGGAACGATTCTGGTTCAACAAGGAACTCTACGTGTCGGAGATCCGTTCATTGTCGGGCAGTTTTACGGCAAAGTAAGAGCTATGTTCTCCGATCGCGGTGAAGCCGTGACCGAGGCACCGCCGGCAACGCCTGTCGAAGTCCTCGGACTCCAAGGCGTCCCGCAAGCAGGTGATACGATCCAGGTCGTCTCTGATATCGAACGCGCCACCTCCATCGCTGGGCAGAGGCAGATGCACGCACGACAGGCCGCAATGCTCAAGACCACGAAGCGAGGCATAGAATCTCTCGGACAGGCCGAGATCAAAGAACTTCTCGTCATTCTCAAGGCCGACGTTCAAGGTTCTGTCGAGGTGCTCAAAACTACGCTCGAAAAGCTTTCGACGGAGAAGGTAAAGGTTCGCGTCATCCGCGCCGGCGTAGGAGCTATCGCCGAATCGGACGTTCTCCTTGCCTCTGCAACGCAGGCCGATGATTCATCGACCGCTGTTGTGATCATCGGATTTAACGTCCGTCCGGAAGCGAGGGTCGCGGACATTGCTAAGCACGAAGATGTGGACATTCGTCTCCACTCGATAATTTACAAGGTCGAGGAAGAGATCAAGGCCGCGATGATCGGAATGCTGGACGCGATCGAGAAAGAGGTCATCCTCGGCAAAGCTCTTGTACAGGAAACATTCAAGGTTTCAAGGATCGGAACGATCGCAGGGTGCCGCGTTACCGATGGCGTGATCCGGCGACAAGCACGTGCTCGCCTGATCCGTGACGGTGTGGTGATATGGGAGGGCGATATCGCAACCCTGAAGCGCTTCAAAGATGACACCAACGAGGTTCGACAGGGCTTCGAATGCGGCATCAGCCTCGTGAACTTCAATGACATCAAGATCAATGACGAGATCGAGGCATACGTGATCGAAAAGATCGCGGCGACTGAACTTTAATGGCCCGGCGTCCTGAAAGACTTGCAGAGGCTCTTCGCGAAGAGATCGCAGAGGTGGTCGGTTATGAACTCGATGACCCGAGGACCGAGACGGTCACGGTCACCGATGTAAGTGTTTCGGATGACCTCAGGGATGCAAAGGTCTTCGTGATCGTCGAGGGCACCGAGGCTGAAAAGCTTGCGGCAATGAAGGCCCTGCAGCATGCATCCGTATTTGTTAGGCAACAGGTCGCACTGAATTTAAGTTTACGTCATGTCCCGCTGCTTCATTTTGCACGCGACACGGCCGAAGAAAATGCCGCCCGCGTGGGCGAACTCTTGCAGGATCTAACGAGCAAGGGTGAATTTACTGAAAAGGAAGAAATAAGTGAATAGTGATGAGTGATGAGTTACAAGTGGAGAGCAGTATTTTTTTCACCGCTCGCCATTCGCCACTCGCCATTCGTCACACTCCGCTTTTCATAAAGTGTTAAGTCAAGTAGTAGAGTTAATTGAAAACAAGAACCGGTTTGGTATCACAACGCATATCAAACCTGACGGCGACGGTATCGGCTCATCGCTTGGCCTCTGTTGGCTGCTCAAGTCTCTCGGTAAATCCGCCGAAGTTATCGTTAGGGGAGAGATCCCACCGGCTTATCGGAGCCTTCCAGGGGCAGAAGAGGTACGCGACATTGAATCGGTTGATCGTGATTACGATGCCATTTTCGTGATCGAGTGTTCAGATCTGGATCGTCCCGGGATAAAGGGCCTTGAGCACGAGTTCACGGTAAATATCGATCATCATTCGACCAGCGCTCATTTCGGGACCGTAAACTGGATCGATTCGACCGCATCCGCTGTTGGTGAGATGATCTACAATCTTTGCAAGGCGATTGGCGGCCGTGTCACAAGGGAGATCGCCGAGTGTGTTTACATGGCTCTCGTGACAGACACCGGTTCATTCCATTTTTCAAATACGACAGATCGAACTCTAAAGGTGGCTCCCGAAATCGTTAAGGCAGGTGTAAAGCCTGCCGATATCTCAGAGGCCGTTTACAGTAATTATCCCTGGTCCCGCATCGAACTCATGCGTCAGGTGCTGGGCACCGTGAAACGCGATGAGACCGGACGCGTCGCGTCACTCCGTCAGACTCTGAAGATGAGGGAGACTTCGGGGGCCGTTGATGGCGACAACAATGGATTTGTGAACATTCCGCTCGCGGCCCGAGACGTTCTGGCCTGTGTGTATATGCGCGAGATCGGTGAAAACCAATATCGCGTCAGCCTTCGGTCAAAGGGCGATATCAATGTCGCGAAAGTCGCCGAAAGATTTGGAGGCGGCGGACATCGAAATGCGGCCGGGTTACGTATCGAAGGCGATTGGGATGAAAAGGAGCGAGAGTTGATCGAGGCAGTCCGCGAGGCCGTCGAATACGGTGAGGCCGTTGCTGCGGGCGATATTACGGTAGCTCCTGACGTCTTCTAATACGGCAAACCCGTGTCCCAGTTATGAATGAGATCGAACGGCTATCTCAGAGGTCGTTAAACCAGGACAACGGATCAGGAATCGGCTCGTTCACAGAGTCATGGCTTCGTTTCATTAGACTTTACACCTATTACACACCGATCCGAAAAGGCAAATATCGCCTCTATCAAACAGCACTAAAACTGGTAAAGGAACGTCCTCGCGAACTGCTGACATCCGTTAGAGACGGACGCCGATTCGTTGTTGACCTCACTACTGGAATGCAGGAGACTCTTTTTTTTATTGGTGAGTACGAGCGATTTATTACGAGGGTTGCCGAGAAGCTGATAGGGCAAGGTGAGACCTGCGTTGACGCAGGCGCGAATTTTGGCTGGTACACGACCCTCATGTCCGAACGCGTCGGCCCAAACGGCTCGGTTCTTGCGTTCGAGCCCATGCCGAGGACCTTTAACGAGCTTTCACGCAACCGGGATCTCTTGCGGTTTAAGGAGAACGTAACGATCAACAACCTGGCTCTCGGCGATCATGAAGGGACGGTGCAGATAAATCTGTTCGAAGGCGAACCGTCCGGTCACGCATCACTTTCGGCAAAGTCGCAAATCGGCATTTCGTCGTTCGATTGCCCGATGACGACACTCGACCAGTATCTATCGGAAAACGGTGTTGGGAATGTAGATTTTCTAAAGGCAGATATAGAAGGGACAGAAATGATGCTGCTCAAAGGCGCGGATCGCCTCTTTGAACAAAAAGTACCGCCGATCATATTGATGGAAATGGCATTGGAACAGTCCCGTCATTTTGGCTACACACCGGATGAACTTGTTAAATACATTTCATCAAGGGGAGCCTACGATTTTTACAAGGTCGATGAGCCGAACGAATGCTTGATAAAGATAGAAGGTTTTGATCGCAGTGACATAGGTGCAAACGTGTTTTGTATTCCGGTCAATTCAGCGCCGGAAAAGAAAGGTGCCTTGAAGGAATTTACATCTGATCGATAATGACCGATACAAAAGAGAAGCGATACAAGTGGCGGCGTGAGGACTACCGCGAGAACACCAAAGGCCTGCTGATGGTCAATACCGGCGACGGTAAAGGCAAGACCACGGCGGCGATCGGCGTTATTGTACGAGCCGCCGGCCGAGGAATGAAATGCTGCATGATACAGTTCATGAAGTCGAAGAACGATAGATATGGTGAGCATGAATCGCTGGAAAAACTAGGCGTTGAAGTCCATACAATGGGCGACGGATTTACGTGGGACACGAAC
>CAYTDJ010000019.1:0-14481 GCA_964436265.1 uncultured Chloracidobacterium sp.
AGGGGCTGCGATGTCGCGATCGACTTTACGGTTGCGATGGCCGTCAGGCGAAACGTCGAGGCATGCGTTAAGGCGCGTGTTCCCGTCGTGGTCGGAACGACGGGTTGGAACGATCAACGCTCCGAGATCGAACATATCGTAAACGATGGCGCCGGAACACTGGTTTACGGAGCGAATTTCTCGATCGGCGTAAATCTTTTCTACAAGATCGCCGGTTTTGCTGCCGAACTGTTTTCTAAATTCCCGGACTACGAAGTGTTTATCGAGGAACAGCATCACTCGCGTAAGAAGGACGCCCCGAGCGGCACGGCGTTAAAGATCAAGGAGATCGTTTCCAGGCACGTTGAGGTTGGTGAGATCGCTGCGACAAGGGCAGGTAACATCCCGGGAACTCATCGCATTGGGTTTGACGGTTCCGCCGACCAGATATTGCTCGAACACACGGCCCGATCTCGCGAGGGTTTCGCACTGGGCGCGATAATGGCGGCGGAATGGATAATCGGGAAGAAAGGATTTTTTGAATTTGGAGATATCATTGATGAGGCGGGCGGGCTATGACTACTAGAGTTGATTGGATGCGCGGTTGTGCGACTGCTTTGGTGACGCCGTTTCGTAAAGACGGATCGATAGATGACGAATGTTTTACACGGCTGGCCGAGCGTCAGATAAAGGGCGGAGTCAACCTACTGGTTCCGTGCGGAACGACCGGTGAAAGTGTGACGATGAGCGAATCCGGGCGATTGCACGTGATCCGTCTTACGGTCGAAGCCGCGAAAGGCACAAAGGCTAAAGTGATCGCCGGAACCGGCAGTAATAGTACCGCCGCGACGATCGATTTCACTCGAAAGGCCCGAGAGGCCGGTGCGGATGCTGCTCTGATCGTTGCCCCTTATTACAACAAGCCGACGCAGGAAGGGATGTTTGCTCATTTCTCGGAAATTGCCAGGTCGGTCAAAGGCTTTCCGATCATGCTTTATAATGTTCCTTCGCGAACGTCTTCGAATATTTCCGCGGCAACGACGCTGCGGCTTGCCGAAGCCCACGAGAACATTGTCGCGACCAAGGAAGCATCGGGTAACTTTTCTCAAGTTATGGAGATAATCGCGGGCAGACCGAAGCATTTCAAGGTTTTTTCCGGTGACGATGCGACGACGCTTCCTTTGATCGCTATTGGCGCCGATGGCTTGGTCTCGGTCTGTGCGAACGAGATCCCGAGACAGACCTCGAAAATGGTCGAGTATGCGCTTGCAGGTTCCTTTCATTTTGCACGAAAACTCCATTACAAGATCTTGCCGTTGATGGAGGCGAACTTTATCGAATCTTCTCCGGCGCCTTGTAAGTTCGTGATGAAGGAGATGGGTCTGCTCGAAGAGAATTTACGGCTTCCGCTCGTGCCGGTGACGGCGGAAACACGCACGAAGTTAAAAGCAGTGATGAAAGAAATCGGTATCTGACCGATCATATGGAAGCGACGTCGATAACACGAATCTGGCACGGGCGTACCAAGGCGGAGCATTCGGAAGAATACCTGCAGGTTTTGATCGACACGGGCGTGCCGGATTACCGATCGGTGGATGGCAATCTCAGCGTTGAGATCTGGCGTAAGACCGAGGATGATGTCTGTCATTTTTGGACAGTTACGAAGTGGGACAGCTACGAGAACATAAAGAAATTTGCCGGTGAGGATATTTTGAAGGCAAAGTATTACCCGCAAGACTCCCTATATTTGCTTGAGTTTGAGCCAGAGGTCCGGCATTACGAGACATTTGAGTTTTGATCATGAGTATTTAGTATGAAACGAATCTTAACCAGTTTGGTTGTCGCTATTTTTTTGATCCAAACTGCTTCTGCTCAGACAAAGCCCCGGGCCCGCGATCTTGGCGTGCCGTTCGATGGAACGCCCGGCGCCAACAACGCGATCACGGACGTGAAAGGTGTCGAGGTTGGCTACACGACGCTGATCTCGGGCGATGGCGATAAAGCCATTCGAACCGGCGTCACGGCGATACTTCCTCAGGGAAAGCAGTTCAACGGCAGGCTTTTCGCGGCGTGGCATACGCTTAACGGCAACGGTGAAATGACCGGCACGACATGGATCGAAGAATCCGGCGGGTTAGGTTCGCCGGTCCTGATCACAAACACCCATAGCGTCGGCATCGTACGCGACGCGGTGATCGAGTGGGGCGCAAAGAAATATCCCGGCGGTGGGTATTCGGGCGATTTCAGCTTGCCGGTCGTTGCTGAAACATATGACGGTTTTCTAAACGATATCAATGGTTTTCACGTCAAGAAGGAGCATGTATTCGCCGCGCTCGATGGCGCGAAGACAGGCCCGATCGCCGAGGGGAACGTCGGGGGCGGGACAGGCATGATCGCGCATGGCTTCAAAGCCGGGACAGGAACTGCGTCCCGCGTGTTGGAGGCGAGGTTCGGCGGTTATACCGTCGGAGTTTTGGTCCAGGCAAATTATGGCTCCAGGGAGCTGTGTTCGGTGGCGGGTGTCCCCGTCGGCCGGGAGATAACCGATCTGCAGCCAAAACGCGGCGATCAGACCTCTTCGATGGGCGGTAAGAAGATCGGTGAAGGCGATGGTTCGATAATCGTAATTCTAGCGACGGACGCACCGCTTCTGCCGCATCAACTAAAACGGATCGCTCAACGCATCTCGCTGGGCGTCGGGAAAGTCGGAGGACGCGGGGAGAATTCATCGGGCGACATCTTCCTCGCATTTTCGACAGCTAACGCGGCTGAGATCGGCAAGGACGAAGGGGTCGCGAACGTTCAGATGCTTCCGAACGACCGAATTAATATGCTCTTTTGGGCGACCGCACAAGCAACCGAAGAAGCGATCGTAAACGCACTTGTCGCCGCAGAAACGACAACGGGATATAAAGGAAATACCGTTTTTGCACTTCCGCATGACCGACTGCGTGAAGTGTTGAAGAAATATAATCGGCTAGATGCGGAAAAGAAGTAGGCTCGTTTGTTATGGAACTCGATGACTTGAAGAATGTCGGCGGCACGCCCGGCGGGATGTGGGAATTCCTGATCGGGCTTGGTATGGCCGTTGCCGGTGCTTATATGCTCATTAGCCGCGTCACAGTGACGAGCGGATTCTGGAACTGGGGCGGCTATAATACCTTTGGCCTCTCTCTTGTTCCGCTCATTTTCGGCATCGGCATTTTATTTTTTAACGGACGTTCCGTGATCGGCTGGCTGCTCGTTTTCATAGGTTCGGTCATCATTCTTTCCGGGATCATCATGAATCTCCAGATCTATTTTCAGCCGACAAGTCTATTCAACACGATCATGATGCTGGTTCTGTTTGCAGGCGGGATCGGCCTCTTGGCCAAATCGGTCAGAGAACATTCGTAGGACTTAGGATACGTCGGTGTTTTGGGGAATCAAAAACACTAATCAATGTCACTTAAACAGAACATCGAAGCGCTCTTCTCTAAGGCCGATTTTGACGTTGCTGACCGCCACGTTTATGAAGAATTCAAGGCCGCCCTTCGGCGAGGTGAGATCCGCTCTGCGGAGAAAGATTCCGAGGGAAACTGGCATGCGAACCCGTGGGTGAAGCAGGGGATCTTGCTCGGGTTTCGAATGGGAAGAATGGTGGAAATGTCGAAGGAAACTGAGACACTACAGTTCTTTGACAAAGACACGTTCCCATTGAGGCCGATGTCGCTCGACGACGGCGTGCGGATCGTGATGGGTGGTTCTGCTATACGAGATGGCTGTTATGTGGCACCCGGAGTCGTCGTCGTGCCGCCCGCCTATATCAACGTCGGAGCGTATGTCGACGAGGGCACGATGGTTGATTCACATGCGTTGGTAGGTTCGTGCGCGCAGATCGGAAAGCGAGTTCATCTTTCGGCTGCGGCACAGATCGGCGGCGTTCTCGAGCCGGTAAACGCGACGCCCGTGATCATTGAGGACGATGTCCTGGTCGGCGGCAACACGGGCGTTTATGAAGGCACGATCGTTCGTGAGCGGGCGGTCCTTGCAAGCGGGGTGATACTAACAAGATCGACACCCGTGTTTGACCTTCCCAATGAACGAATAATCAAGGCCGAATCGGGTGGTTCGCTCGAGATCCCCGCAGGTGCCGTGGTCGTACAGGGTTCGCGTTCCGTTTCAAGCGGCTTTGGGAAAGACAATGGTCTTTCCATCTATTGCCCGATCATCGTGAAATACCGCGATGAGAAAACGGATTCATCGACCAAACTAGAGGATTACCTTCGATAGTCCGACTTACGGTTTGATTGGCCTCTTCAGGCTGTTAGAATTAATCAACATGAACCAGGAAAACAACGAACCGAACGTGACCGATAGCGGTACCGGCGGTTTGAAAGAGAAGATCGGCGGGCTTGGCCAGAAGATAATTGGCGAGATAGAGACCATAGGCGGCATCTTGACGGGTGACCCGAATACTGCGGCCGAGGGCGAATTCAATCTCGAGGTCGGCGACGTACGCGGCGAGATCGAAGAAGAGCTGGACGAAGGCCGGAAACCGGAAGATGAAGAGGCAAAATGAGTGCTGTGGTTGAATCGAGCAAACGCGAAGAATTTGTTTTGCCGAGGCGAATGCGCGGTCTTCAGCCAACGCTGATAAGGCAGTTTTTCGAACGCGCATTGCCGGATAGTATCAATTTCGGCCTTGGCGAGCCCGATCTGCCGACGCCTGAATTCCTTAAGGTAGAAGCGGCCAGGATAACGATCGAAGAACAAAACGGTTATACGTCGCATCCGGGACTGCCAGCACTTCGCGACAAGATCGGCGAACAGTATCCGCATCTGGAACTTCCACGCTCAGGTGTCGTTGTCACGTGCGGTTCGCAGGAGGCAATGACCGACGCATTTATGTGCGTTGTCGATGCAGGCGATGAGGTGCTGTTGCCGGACCCAAGTTTTCCTGCTTACGATGCATGCACGCGGATCGCACAGGGCGAGCCGGTTTATTATCGAATGCCCGCGAGTGAGGATTTCGCGTTCGATATCGATGACTTTAAGGCTAAGATCACGCCGAAAACAAAGCTTGCGGTCGTTATCTCGCCTTCGAATCCAACCGGAAAGATCCTAACCAAGCAAAATCATCGCGACATTGCCGATGCGCTCGACGGCACCGGGATCTGGCTCATTTCCGATGAGATATACAGCGACCTTTACTTTGGCGAACGCCCGCGGTCGGCGAGCGAGTTTTACGAGAGGACGATCATCGTAAGCGGGCTTTCAAAATCGCTTTCGATGACAGGCTGGCGATTAGGCTGGGCGGCATGCAAAGACCCGGAAATGATCAACGCGATCCAGGTCCTGCACGGGTTCACAACGGTATGTACTTCGACGATCTCGCAGAAAGCCGCGCTGCTTGGTTGGTCCGAAGAAGCGGAAACCGCGAAACAGCACGCTCGGGACGTGTATAAACGACGCGGCGAGTTTCTTGTGGACCTATTCAAAACGGAAATGGGCCTGCATGCTACCGCCCCTGAAGGAGCCTTTTACACGATGCTTGACGTAAGTTCGCTCGGTGACGATATCGAGGTTGCCGAGAAATGCTTGCAGAATCGTGTGGTCACCGTTCCCGGCGTCGCCTTTGGGCAAGAAGCAAAGGGCTTCCTGCGTATCTCTTTCTGCAACACGGAAGAGCGAATGGCAGAAGGCGTCCGGAGGATGAAAGAAGCGTTAAGGTCTTGACCCTTTTTTGACACACAAAATGCTTCCGATCAGATACAGAGTCTCGCGCCGATCAGGCCGCGAGGCTTTTGCTCTATTTTGCCTAAAGTGAGAACATAAGTATTTCTTTTAGGGCTTATGGGAAAGAAATATAGGGTTGGAATTCTTGGAGCGACGGGTACGGTCGGACAGCGTTTCATTCAGCTTCTTCAAGGTCACCCGCAGTTTGAAATTACGGCGCTCGCAGCTTCCGATCGTTCCGCAGGTAAGCCATATGCAGAAGCATGTGCGTGGAAACTTGCGGGAGCGATACCGGAGAACGTAAGAGAAATTGCCGTAATGCCGATCGAGCCGCCCCTTGATTGCGATATCGTCTTTTCAAGCCTTCCATCGACTGTAGCGCGTGAAACTGAGGAAGCATTTGCTCGAGCCGGTTATCCGGTGATCAGCAATTCATCCAGTTATAGAATGGACGAGGACGTACCCCTTCTCATTCCTGAGATAAACGCGGATCATCTTGGCTTGCTCGAAACTCAACGTCAAAAACGAGGGTTTTCGAAAGGTTTCATCGTCACAAATCCCAATTGCGCGGTTATGAGCTTCGCCCCGCCACTTGCAGCTCTTCATCGGAAATTCGGGATCGAATCGGTCGTGGTGACTACGATGCAGGCGATCTCCGGTGCGGGTTATCCCGGTGTTTCTTCGATGGATATCACCGACAACGTTTTGCCGTACATTGCCGGTGAAGAGCCGAAGGTTGAGACTGAGGCGCAGAAGATACTCGGAACATTTTCAAACGGTTCGATAGAGAAGGCGGATTTCACTGTCTCGGCTCAGTGTTTTCGGGTAAATGTCTTAGACGGTCATACTGCTTCGGTCCGTGTAGATCTCAAACGAACTGCCACACTGGAAGATGTAATAGCAGCGATGACCGAGTTTCCGTCACTTTCGCTCCATTCGTCGCCAGAGAAATTCATCGAATTTACTGACGAACCGTCGAGGCCGCAGCCGCGTCTTGATCGGGACAATGGAAATGGAATGACCGTAACTGTGGGCCGAGTATTTCCCGATAATGTTTTCGATTACCGATTTGTCGCCTTGAGCCATAACACCGTGCGCGGAGCGGCGGGTTCGGCGATACTAAATGCGGAGCTTTTGATAGACAAAGGCATTATCTAATTTCAGAAATGATCGCACGCTACACATTGCCCGAAATGGCGGCCATTTGGTCGCTTGAGAATAAGTTTACGAAGTGGCTCGACGTCGAGATCGCGGTTTGCGAAGTCCACGCAGAGGATGGAACCATTCCTGTCACTGCGGTGGAAGAGATCAAAGCGAAAGCCGCATTCACGGTCGAACGCATCAACGAGATAGAAAAGACCACCGACCATGACGTTATCGCGTTCACTACGAATCTCGCCGAAAATATTGGAGAATCCGCTCGATTCGTTCATTACGGCCTGACCTCAAGCGATGTGGTCGATACGGCAAACGCTCTGCTGCTCAAAGAATCGTGCGACGTTTTGCTCGCAAAGATAGATGAAATGCTGCCGATGCTGAAACGCAGGGCATACGAATTCAAAGATACGCCGCAGATCGGACGTACCCACGGAATACACGCAGAACCGACGTCCTTCGGTCTCGTTTGGGCTCTCTGGTATTCCGAGATGCGCCGAAATCGTGAAAGGCTTGAGAGAGCGAAAGCTGCGGTCGCTGTCGGAAAGATCAGCGGTGCAGTTGGAGCATTTGCTCACCTGTCGCCGGATGTTGAGGAGAGGGTGTGCAAGCGATTGGGGATAAAGGCCGCAGACGTATCGACGCAGGTTATTCAACGCGACCGATACGCTGAATATTTATCGACACTTGCTTTGATCGCATCGACGCTCGAAAAGATCGCCCTGCAGGTAAGGCATTGGCAGCGGACCGAAGTTCGTGAAGCACAAGAAGCGTTCAAGATAGGACAAAAAGGCTCGTCTGCGATGCCGCATAAGAGAAATCCAATACTTTCGGAGCGAATTTGCGGAATGGCGAGGACCGTAAGGGCCAACTCGATCGTTGGGCTTGAAAACGTTGCCTTGTGGCATGAACGCGACATATCGCATTCGTCAGCAGAACGGATCGTGTTACCTGACTCGTCTGCGACTCTCGACTACATGCTGGCGAAGGCCACGTCGCTTCTGGACACATTAGTCGTTTATCCGGAGAACATGCTCAAGAACCTGAACATGACCGGCGGATTAGTGTTTAGCGGCCAACTGATGCTTGCTCTGACGCAGAACGGAATCTCGCGAGAGGACGCCTACGTCTATACCCAACGCAACGCGATGAAAGTCTGGGACGAGGGCGGAGAATATAAGGAGCTAGTAATGAAAGACGCGGATATCTCTTCTCGTTTATCACAGGAAGAAATTGCCCGCGTCTTTGATCTGAAACACTATTTACGAAATGTCGAGAAAGTATTTTCCCGCGTTTTCGACTAACCGGCCCATTTTTCAGCTAACGAACCGATCACCGGGAACTTGAAGTTTGCACCTTGGTAAGATTTGACAGCACCAAAGATCATTCCACCCAGCCAAACAAGCCAAAGCGGCAGCAGCAGTAATCCAAGGAATCCAAGAACGCTTGAGATCTGAGCGAGAATCGTCACAAAGATCGCCAGCACAAAATAAATGACGAAAAATCCGACGTGGAAGAGGACCGACTGGATAGCTTGAAAACGCACGAATTTGTTATCTTTCTCGATGAAAATGAGAACCAGGGCGACGATACCTATGATCCACCCGAGCAGAGCGGCGATATTTCCGTCAAGACCTATTGCCGATTTTTGGTTTTGCATTGATGTGAAGTTGTCTCCTTTGAAGTTTTATTGAAACGTACGGATACCAGAAGAAAATCTTTCAGCGGAAAGTTACCATAAGACGTTGAAATAAACAACGTTTTGCGTTAAGTTCTACAATTTCTTTCGGAGCAATAAATGAAGGCAAAAGTTTACGTAACACTCAAACCAAGCGTTCTCGACCCGCAGGGAAAGGCGATCCACCATTCCGCCGAGCAATTGGGCTTTCAACATATCACTGATATCCGTCAGGGCAAGTATTTTGAACTTGCTCTGGAAGATTCGGTGGGCGAAACCGAGGCTCGCGAGGCCGCGGAAAGGATCGCCGCAGACGTGCTTGCAAATCCGGTTATCGAAGACTTCAGAGTGGAGATCACTAACTAATATGAAGTTTGGGGTTGTGGTATTTCCGGGTTCAAATTGCGATCACGATGCCTATCACGTGATCTCGAAACATGTCGGCCAGCCTGTAGATTTCATCTGGCACAAGGAAACCGACCTTTCAGGTTACGACGCAGTGATCATTCCGGGCGGCTTTTCCTATGGAGACTATTTGCGTGCCGGAGCGCTAGCCAGATTTTCACCTGTGATGACGGCCGTAAGGGATTTTGCCGCTCAAGGCAAGTTTGTCTTCGGAATATGCAATGGCTTTCAGATCCTTTGCGAAGCGGGGCTTCTTCCGGGGGCATTGATCCGAAACGCCGGGCTGCACTTTATTTGCAAACACGTCAATATCCGGATCGAGAACCAATACACGCCATTCACAAACGAGCTGAAATACGGCAACATCCTGTCGATCCCGATCGCCCATGCCGAAGGGAACTACACTTGCGATGACGCCACCTTTGAGATGCTTGAGGAAAATAATCAGATCGTATTCCGCTATTGCAACGAAAGCGGCGAAACCACTCCGGAGTCCAACCCGAACGGAGCACGATCGAATATCGCGGGTATATGCAATCAGGACCGAAATGTACTTGGCATGATGCCGCATCCGGAGCGTGCCTGCGAGGAGCTGCTTGGCTCAAATGACGGCCGCAACATCTTCCGATCACTTACCAACGCCATAGCAGCGATCGAGAACTGAACCGCTCATAACGTTACAAAAAAGAAGGTGCCGAGCGGATTCGACACCTTCTTTTTGCTTTTAATATGAGGTTTTGCAAGTTATTCGTATGAGGTCGAGCCGATCTTGATGCCACCATTAGTGGTGATGACGCGGATATTAGCGCCGCCGCCGTTCATCGTAGCTCGTACCCTTTTGCTTCGGGACCAGTTGTCTGTCTTTCCGACATTGTTTTCTTCGGTCACCTCCAAAGACGGTACATTACTTTTGAAACCGCCGTTAGTAGTCCCGGCTTCGAAGTTTGCAGAATAATTCTCTGGTACCGAAAGATTGACGCCGCCGTTGGTGGTCGTTACATCGAGGCCAGATCCTTTCCAGGTATTGCCGGTCAACGATACATTCAGGCCGCCGTTGGTCGTGCGGCCTCGGACATCGCCGGCGAGATCTGACAGATTAACTCCTCCGTTGCTCGTCTCAAAAGATATGTTGCCTTCGACAGAACTTATACCTATTCCGCCGTTGGTCGCTCTTATTTCCAGGTTTGTATTCCGAGGTACGAGAACCTCAAAAGAAACCGACCAATTCGAATGGTCGCGGTTTTCAGGGCCGTCAGCCTTTACCGTTCCGCCAGTGATTATCTTTACGCTATCGACGATCGACTTGGCTTCCGCTTCGGTCGATCCCCACGCGCTGACGCAGGCACGAACAAGAATGTCTGAGCGGTTTTCGCCCTTTACGCTTACCCCGCCGTTCTTTCCGCCGTCAACGGAAAGGCTGCCGGTGGAAGCTACGGCTAATTCACGAGTTTCTTTGAATGAAACATTGTCGCCGTTGCCGTAATTGTTCCAGGAACAGAACCCTTTGTCCTTTTGTTTCGCATCAGCTTTGTTTTGTGCAATAAGTGGTGAGCCACCAAGGATATAAAAAGCCGCCAGGATTGCGATTAATGGAAAGACGCGTAATGCGGTCTTCTTCATGATTTGTCCTCCGAGATGATGGATTTGATCGAATAAACGATATTCGAAATGGTAAACACCACGGCGAACTGGAATATGACAAGAAAAGTGGAATAGGTCAGTAGAGAGTGAATAATGGAAACCGATCAGATCCGAGTTCGACCGCTAAAGTGTAATCAGCCGAGACCAGCGCTCAAGTAGTCACTTCCAAGATATCTCCAGTTGGTATTCTTTAGCTCCGCCGCTGTTGTCATAGATCTCGACGATCGCGGCGAAACCATTATCTGCGGTTGGCTGCTGGATCACAGTTATCTTTTTGCTTCGACCCTCGATGCGCTTGACGCTGACGATCACGGGTTGATCAGGAAGCGGTGCCGTGAAACTGAACGTTCCCGCTGGTTTCTCTTGCCCAGAAACTGCTTTTTGTTCCAGTGTGGTGCCTTTTATGACCAGATGGACCTTGTCATCGACCACTCCGCGCCAGAACACTTTGCCCAGCGGTTCGTTTTCCTGTGATGATGCGCTGGAGACAAGGATGATCAGCAAAACAGGGAGAATAAGCAGTACCCTTTTCATAGACACCTCCGATTTTCTTTTGGTGAACAGCGAGGCGGCTATTTTAAGCGAGTTCGGCTCGGACAGCAACAAAAATACGACGATCTCAGAGAAGTTCTTCTTTTGATAAGTAAGGGGCATCTTAGGCTTCGGTTAGCTCACATCTATTGTGAGGCCTTGGCTGTTGATCCTCCATTGAAGTACTTCGGCATTCTCCTCGCTCGAAAGGGCATTTTCAACGTCCGCCTTACGGCCCTCCTCACAAAAGAAAGCGATGCAGCCTCCGCCGCCGGCACCGCAAACTTTTGTTGCGATAGCACCGTTTGCCTCGGCGACTTCGATCAAATGGTCCATATGCGGCGTGGTGATGTTCGGGGAAAGACGCTTCCGGGCGGGGTGAGCCTTCTTCAGGATCTCGCCAACGTCATTCCATCGGTTTTCCAGCAATGCGTCGCGAAGTTCCACGGCAGAATCGCGTATGCCTTCAAAGATGTCGAAAAGTTCCTTGTCACCGTCGATGTGACGCTTGGTTATCTCCCAGTTGTTGGTGCCCGAATTTCGAGGTTCGCCCGTGTATAACACTACGATACGGTCTTCAAGAGTTTTGGCATCAACGTCCAAAGCCTCACGGGACATGCCGTCCGGAGCGAACTTAATACTTGCCACACCGCCGTGCTGAGCCGAATAGTAATCCTGATAACCTGCCGGAACCTTTATGACCGTCGTTTCAATGTTCGCAGCGATCGGGATGAAGCGGTCTGGAGAGTAACGGTCGCCGACAAGCTTATTTAGAGCGCCGATGCAGGCAATGTTCAATGTTGAGGAACCCGCAAGGCCGGCACCAGCAGGCGCTTCGGATTCGGTTATCATGTCGAAGCCGGTTTCGGGCTTAAAGAAATAAACCAGCTTTGAAAGAAGTTCGAGCCGCGGCTCGTTTTTCAGCTCATGCATCATTCCGAGTGTAGTTTCGAAACTAACATTCCGGTCGATCGATTCGAGCCGGATCACATCATCGTCGCGCGTCTCGATACGACACTTGGCAAGCATATCTACGGCGAAATTTACAGTGGATGCGCCCTCATGGAACAAAAAGAGAGGCGGAATGTCAATAGTTCCTCCGGCTAGATCGACCCTAGTCGGGGCGGACGTTTCGATTATCACTAATTGTTGACCTCTTGATCTGGCAAATTGAAATGCTGAATTGAAGAGATATATTAACGCATTCCGCAAACCATTCCGTAATCCAAAACCTATTTTTTGCTGGAAATTACAGGCTCAGGTTTTGTATCTTGCTTTGATCTCTCCTTATCTTCCTTGGTAGGTTCGCGGGTCAGATGAAGGCGTTCGCCAAGGTCGTGCAATTTCACTTGTGCAACTTCCTCCACCGCAAGGAGTTTTTCTTCGATCTTCTGAATTGTCTCCGGGTTGGCTTCTTCCACTTTCTCCGAGAGCCAGAATCGCTCTACGGAATAAAGTACAATAACGGCGAACAGGATGATGAAGAACAATGCGATGCCGATCTGTTGGAAATCGCCGATGATAGAAGTGATAGCTCCACTGAAGAAATAGCCGGTACCGGCGAGTACGATCACCCAAAGCCCGCAGCTTAAAGAATCAAGAATAAGGAATCTGTAGAACGGCATCTTGCCGATCCCGTAAAAGACGCACATCGCAGCCCGGATACCGTAAATATATTTCGAGATGACGATGGCAAAGCCGCCGAATTTGTCAATGAGACTTTCAATTCGAGGCTGCGCCATTTGATAGAAACGATAATCTTTGGCCTTTTCGTGAAACACCCTGCCGATCGCATAGCCGATGCTGTCTCCGACCATGCCGCCTAAAGTGCCTGCCAGAAACACTTTTATAAAGGAATACTTCCCAAAAAAACCGCTATGGGCCATGGCGCCGGAGATCAAAAGCGTTATGTCGCCCTCAACGGTACAGAGAGCAAAAACGGCATAGATACCATATTGCTCAATGACCTGTGACAGCTGATCCATAAAGACGCGACAAAAATGCGACTAGGTACGTATGAAAGAAAAGATTAACTTTCCGGCGTAATCGAGTCAATCAATAGGAGCCAAAGATTCAGTCATAGCATCAAGTGAAACCGTGCTGTTAACAAAGGGTGGCACTCGCGTTAGCAAAGGAAATCGGATCGTGTTGACACCCATAAAAGAGGTGACTACAATCGCCCTGTCCTTGGAGACTTTATGGCAGAAATTAGTGAAACAGCCGAAAACCACGTTGGGGTCGAGATTACCTCGACGCGGTTTTTGGCGGTGAATGTGGGGAATGATCACAAGATCGTGGAAACATACAGTGTTGATCGGGACCGTTCGCAAGAGCCTGCTGAACAAGTGGCGACGTTCACACGAGAGGTCGCAGATAAGTTCGGAGTTGCAAAAGTCGGAATTGCCGTTCCGGGTTTGATCAGCCGTGAATCAGGGAAGGTTATATATTCAGCACAAATGCCGGAGAACACCTCGGTCGATTTTGCGGAAGCGGCTCGGTCTGTGGGCGTGGAAGCCTTGGTAGAAAACGACGCAAATGCAGCAGCCTACGGCGAATTCAAGATCGGAGCCGGTCAAGGCAGTTCGAGTATGTTCTACGCTACGATCGGCGAAGGCGTAGGCGGTTCGTTCATCCTTGACGGAAAAATATGGCATGGTTCGGGCGGATATGCTGGCGAATTCGGTTATGTAGCGATCAACTCAGACGGGATGAGACTCGAGGACGTTGCTTCCTCGGCGAACATCGTTCGGCGAACACGTAACCGGTTCAACCGCGACAGCACGTCGTCGCTTGGACGCCTGACGGAGGAGGAAATAGGCCTCAAAGAGATCGTTTCGGCTGCTGATGACGGAGATGATTTCGCCAAGCTTATGCTGGAAAGGACTGGCCTCTACATCGGAACAGCAATAGCTACGGTCATCAATTTGATGAACTTAGACATGGTCGTCATCGGCGGTGAGATAATGCATGCCCGTCATTTTGTGATCGATGCGGTTATCGGCCGTGCCCGGGAACTCTCGTTTTCCCCATCGTTCGAATCGACAAGGATCCTTGCCGGCCAGTTGGATGAGAATGCAGCGGCGATCGGGGCCGCATTGATCGTTGCAGGATCATGACGGCTGAAGAAAGCTTTATCAGCCAAAACAGTTTTCCTTATTTCCTTTCGATTTGAAGAAATGGGCGAGTAAGGCATACTTTTCGTTTGATGTGAATTTGCGGATTGCAGAAGTTTTAGTAGAATCGATGCAGTTTAGCGGTAGTTCTTCATAGATTTAGTTCAAAAGTTTGGCCGAACGCATTCAGGCTTCAGAAACGAGGTCCGGGTGGCGTCGAACTTTAGCATTTTCGAGCCGTAGGGTTTGAGGACCTTTTCA
>CAYTDJ010000020.1:0-14186 GCA_964436265.1 uncultured Chloracidobacterium sp.
ATATAGAATGAACAAAGTTCAAACACCTCGCGATGGCTGCCCGCGACCGACGATAGCACATTGGCCGCATCGGATTTTCGCTTGATCTCCGCCAAAAAGGCCGCATTTCTCTCGATAGTGAACTTCTCAGCAGGGTCACGCTCGCGCTCAAGTCTTGGAGCAAATGCAAGTGTTCTGTCCAGTTTGTGCTGCGCCGCCACGATACGGTTTCTGGCGTTCCGTAATATTATTTCCCGAAGGATCACGGTAGCTATCAGAAACAAGCTGGTGACCAATCCCGCAGTGATCCACGGAGTTTCATCTCTTATCTCTTGAAGTAGAAGCCATACTAGAAAAAAAATACCGATGGCCATCGCCGAAGCAAGAAAATAGAAATTTGACGCCGGCAGCCAAAATGGCCGCCTTTTAGCGTGTGATCGGTGGTTACCGGTCATCATTGATCAACACTTGCTATCTTAGAGTCCTTTGTCGCGACTGCAATTGTCCAAAGTAGAGAGCGTAAAATTGCACTCATCTTGCGGTGATTGTAACAAAATGTCAACATTCGGCTCACTGACTGAAAATTGACATATGAGATTTTTGATATAATTTGTCTCATGCCGGCAAAGTCAAAGCAAAGATCAAAGTCGCCGATACTGGATCATATTCGGAAGCCGACCGCGCCGCCGACTAAAAAGATGGGACTTATGCGCCCCGAATCAAAGGTCCATCCTTCGGGACGTAAAACCAAGCATAAGGTGCCAAAGAACTACGATTCTGACAATGGGGATATTTAGCAAAAAGAAAATCAGTGTCCAAAGACAGGTCCGTATCTGGGCACGACCGGAAATGAAGGTGACGTTCCGAGCCGAAGTGATGCCCGGCAGATCACGCGAAGAACGCACTTTCACAGTAAGGCAGGTGTTGAGAAACGGCCGAGTTTCGCTTTACGATTTTCCGGATGAACATCGCGAAGGAGCATTCGAGGCGATCAATTTTCTTCGCGACAAGGTAAAGTGACCGCTCAAAAGACATATTCACGTCCGATCTCCAGAATTGATACTTGATCCAATCCTGATCGGCTGATCTGGTCGATGACCCGTTCTCGATATGCGGGTTTAATGTTTATCACAAACACCGGACAATTGGACAAGCGGAATTTCGTCAGTTCCCCGGCCAAAGCTGACGGAGTAAGGTGATGTGAATTTTCCGCCAGATCCGACAACTCATCCGGAAAGGCACATTCGATCAGTAGAGCAGAAAGGTCGTTCCTACGATTCACGGTTACCCAGTACGACTCCATCTCTGCCGTATCTCCGGTGATCGCTATCGAATGTCCGTTTTCGGAAATGACAAATCCTGAACATGGGACCTTGTGATTTACCGCAACAGGAGTTATTTCCACCGAACCGACCCGTAGGATCGAAGCGGCGTCAAAAATTCGATACTCCACAACAGGACCGAACTGGTTCCTAAGCTCAGAAAAACGCGGGTATATCGACCAGTTGAATACGTCACGTTCTAAGATATCAATGACCTCGCTCGAAGCATGGATCCTGAGAGGTTCAGAAATCGTCGAGAATTGATCGTCAAGGAACAACGGCAAGCCGGCGATGTGGTCGAGATGAGCGTGAGTCAAAACTACGTCCTTCACCAATTCCCGTTCTTTGTCGTTGAGCGCCATCGCAAGGCTGCCTGCATCTATGGCGATCGCATCGTTCAGAATAAAACACGTGAGATGCTGCCGCGGCGAAGCCGAGCCGTCTCTTTCAAATGAACTTGGTAATAGGCGTAGTTTCACAAATTCTTGTAAATAGACGTACGTCACGGGCGAAATTGCCAATTTATCTTGCGCAGGTCTGCGCCCTACCCCCGTCGATCGAATATGTAACGCCCGTGATCCAACCTGCTTTTTCCGAAGCAAGGAAATAGATCAGTTCCGCAACTTCTGAAGGATGCCCGGCCCTTCCAAGAGGGTGAGTGTTGGCAGCATTTGCCAGGAATCTCTCATAATCCTCGAGCCCCATTCCTCCTCGCTTATGGAGATTTGTTTCGACAACGCCGGGATTGACCGCGTTGACCCGAATCCCCTTTTTTGCCAACTCTAACGCCGCACACCTTGTCAACTGATCGACACCGGCCTTTGAAACGCAGTATGCAAGAACGCCGGGGAATGCCCTTGTCCCGGTCACGCTGGACACGTTTACTATGTTTCCCTTCGACGCCTCAAGATGGGGTATGCACTTCTGCATAAGATAAAACACCGATTTGAGATTGATGTTCATCATTTTGTCCCATTCGTCTAGGCTCGTGTCTTCAATAGAGCCGTTCTTTATGATGCCGGCTGAATTGACCAAAACGTCAATTTGACCGAATTGGTCAACGGTTTCGGATACGAGTCGGTCGATCTGAGAATATTCCAAAACATCAGCTAGATGGGTTTTGATCGTTCCCGAATGGATACCAGCCTCGTCTCGCAAGCCTCCAAGATCTCCTTCGTTACGCCCAACCGCAACCACTCTAGCCCCGTTCCGCGCAAATAATAAGGCAGAAGCCCGGCCAATGCCGCTGCTGGCTCCTGTTACGAGAGCAACTTTGTCTTTCATATATCGATCTGTAATTTCAGATTAGGATTTTAGAATAACAGTGGAAGCAAAACCCCCGCAAGCAAGTTGGTCTTTAAACCACAAAACGGCCCAAATGGACCGTTTTACACGTACTACTTAAATTACAAGCGTAAAAATGACGCCTAGGTCTCACTTGGCCGAGCGTTCACTGAGAACAACTGCTCGAACGCCAGTTTCGTCTCTTCACGTTTCCGAGCCTGGAAATCACTTACCCATCCGGAAACGTTTGCGACTACTTCACGGGCCGCCGCACGTTTTGTCTTTACCTCGTTAACGACCGGCTTCGGCTGAGTTCGGGTCTCGCCTTTCTTTATGACCTTCACTTTGTGCTTGGTATCCATAAATAATTCCCTCTTGTTCTTATGAATGCTGAATCTGTATTATTTGAGTCCAACCTCGTATTCCAATTCATTAGGCTGCAATAACCGTGCCTGAACTTTGACGAAATCCGAAGAACTTTTTGCGAAATTTACGAAATACGATATCAGGTTTTGCATTTTGCAAACTTCCACGTCGAAATTTGCATTCCGCTCGAATTAGCCTTACGAAAGTTGCCGGCTGTTTGTTCCCTAAAACTACCTGAAATGCCGAGAAATACGGGTCTTCAACTACTAACGCGTTAAAATTCCGCGTTTTCTATCATCGGGAACGTTTTTTGCATTTTTTTTCTTGATGCGATTGTACGAAGCGGCCATTATTTATCTCACAATCGGCGCCCCCATCGCGATGATGTACTTTTTTCGCAATCGTAGGGGAACCAACTTTCAGTTGGGCCTCCTCACAATCGCAACCTTTGTTTTCTGGCTGCCTCTCGTCTTTTATAAATCGATCAAGTCTGTAAGTTCGACTTTCGACAAGTCAAGGTTCGCTCCAAAGGCTGGTTCGGATGCAGATCTTGAATCAAAGGTAACGGAGATCAAGGGAGTTCTGGTGTGGTCGAATGACACCGTCGAGTTTCGCGATGCACTCGACCGATACGCTGCCTTAACGTCGGAAATGCGTTTTGCTTCACGGCTTCGTTCTCCGGGCACGTTCGAGATTTTTGCGATCGCCGCAAATCGCAACGAGGCGGCAGGTACAGCGTGCATGGCAAGAAAGATCAGGTCAAAGCTGATCGATCATCAAAGAAGAGCGGCTCTCGATCTGATCTCGTCTGTCAGAAAGATCGCTGTGTACGGTGACATGGCGGTTAATGCAATTGCACGGACCGCTGCACTGGCACTAGATCTGGGAGACAATGCAACATCCGGTTTACTGCTTGATGTCCTAGAAGGTCGCTCAAGAACAGGCGAGGCCGGCAATCAGCAGGTCGAGACCGAAAATCTTGCGGCCGCTTAAATATCTACTTGAGAATTAACGGGCCTTTGTTCTAATTGGATAACGAATTAGAATTCTCGGAGTGCTCGTTTTACTCCACCTTTTCGCGCTCTTCCTATTGGTTCTGCTCGGATTTTATATTTTCGTTGCGGACCCTCGAAGCCGCGCGAACCAGACCTTTGCCGCGTTTATCGCATTCCTCGCGCTATGGACAACCAAGGATCTGATATTTTGGAACTTTCTGAACGATAATGTTTGGGTTAAATGGTGGGCGATCGGAAGTTTCTCAATTGCGCTTTTGATGCAATATTCGCTCGCCGTTTTTGCATGGGTTTTCCCGGAAAATTCACGAACGCCGAAACGGAAGGCGGCCATCCTTTTCGCACCGGGGCTCGTACTTGTTCCGGCAGCTTTCCTCGGATTTCTCTGGAACGATCTTTCCGTTAGAAATGGCGGCATATTCATAGAACTCACGGTCCTTGCATATGTCTTTGTCGCCTATATTTACTTTGTCTTCTGCTATGGCGCCGTCGAATTACTGCGGAAATATCGCGCATATAAGGGAACGCAAAAGGGTCAACAACTAGCCGCGATCCTGCTTGGGCTGGGAATCACCGGAATTTTAAAGACGGCCGCTAATCTTGCGCTCCCCTACTTTGGACATTTCGAGTTCCTGCCGTACAGTTCGATCTTTGTTCTACCCGGCGTTTTGATCTACGCATACGCGATCACGAATTTCCGCCTATTTTCCCTTCAGACCGCACTAGATCAGTTTCGGCTTTTTGGCATCACGTCTAAGATCGCATTGAGCATCGCATCCGTTGCGATCATCAGTTTTGCACTACTACAGATCCCGATCGTCTGGTGGTCATTTCGCAACGGAATGAGTTTTGAAGGCTGGAGGCGATATCTCGTATTCAGCATAATTTCGGCACTCGTCCCAAATCTCTTGCTTGTTCTTCTGATCGTGAGAACTATATCGCGGCCGCTACAGAGGATCACCCTTGCAGCCGTTCAAGTAACGGAAGGCAATTACGGGACACAGGTTGACCTGCGAAAAAGCAATGACGAGATCGGTTTGCTTGCAAATTCATTTAACGAAATGAGTCGCAAGATGTCTGCTGATATTGAGAGTTTGCGGTCACTTAATGAGAAACTCGCGCGTGCGGAGCGACTTGCAGCAATGGGAACTCTCGCTGCGGGTGTTGCACATGAAGTCAATAATCCGCTTGCCTCCATTTCTTCGCTTGTACAAATGTTAAGGTCGCAATCGGCGGACAATGCTGAAACAAGGGAAAAACTCGATCTTATTTCTACCCAAATCGGCCGTATTACCCGCGTAACTCGTGATCTCACGGAGTTTGCACGGGTTCGGCCCGCATCTCGGTCCGAGGTCGATATCAATGAAGTAATTGAGGCCAGTTTGAGGTTGGCAAGCTTTGATTCTGAATTTCAGAAGCTTGAACTTGTAAAGTCTTTATCGAGCGACCTCGGAAGGATCATTGCCGACGGTGATCAATTACAGCAGGTATTTCTCAACCTGCTTCTCAATTCCCGGGACGCGATGCCATTAGGAGGAACGCTTTCAGTTAGTTCGACTCGGAAGAACGGTGAAATAACGATCTCGATCAAAGATAGCGGTGCGGGCATTAGCGACTCCGCCCGTACTCAGTTGTTCGACCCGTTCTTTACTACTAAGCCCGCGGGAAAGGGAACAGGCCTGGGCCTCTCAGTTTGCTACGGCATCGTGAGCGCCCACGACGGCCGGATCGAAGTCGAGTCAGAATCCGGCGGCACCGTGTTTAATGTGATCCTGCCCGTCACTACCTGATAGACCCGTAACAATCACTATTCCTTACACCAGATGGTTTTCTCTATTGACGATATCGTCAATTGTTGGCGAAAAGGCACGTATCCCGATTTCGACCGACAAATACGACCTATTCAAGCACTCGCTTATTGTTTATCAATGTCCTAACACCAAACCTTATGATTGGCACACCTCTTGCACAGCACGCCAACGACCGCCGTGTCCTTCACCCTTTGCTCGAAGTTGTATTTTTCGAGCATCGAGCTTCCAAGCCGGGTTCACGGTTCGTCAATAATTTAATAAACACGTGAGGAATCTATATGAGAGGAATTCTTATTGGAATAATGTTGTTTCTTTCGGCCGTCGCCGTTTTTGGACAGTCCGATAACAGGCCGCGAATCTATATTGAAGAGAGCAATTCTTGGGAAGTCAAAGGTGACCCGATCTTCTCATCGACCGACAAGAAAGGCCGGGTAAGCATCAGCGGCGGCGAATCGAGCGGTGGTGCTGTTCCACGAACGGCTGAGGTAATGAAACGCTTTAGCGAGCAATGTAAGACCTGTGTCGTTACTCGTTTCAAGGATAAGGCTGATTTCATCGTTCTGCTGGAACATGAAGGCGGCAAGGACCTATTCAATAAAGACAACAAACTTGCGGTCTTTAACAAAGATGGAGATCTTATTGAAAGCGGCTCATTCAGCCGACCACGGAAAGCCGTTGACGTTGCATGCAAGGCGATCGCCGCAGCTTATCAAAATCGTACGACCCAAACCGAGAGCTCAAGTTTGAACTAGGCCCCGATCTGCAAAGTTAAGAACTCGTAGATCAAAGTTGGCGGACCGATAAGGATCGATCCGCCAACTTTGCCTCAGCCTATATTGAGGTTCTATCGCCTGACCGAATAGATACGACCATTTCGAGCCCGATAGTATTTACGGCCATTCCTCGTGTACAGATAAGTAGCTCCTGCACCGGCAAGGCCGCCGACGATCATACCTGTCTTTCCGCCTACCCAAGCTCCTGTTCCGGCTCCGAGCAAGCCGCCGCCTGCGATCTTCGCCGCTCTGCGATACTTTGAGTTATAGGCCCGCCGCTTGGTACCTTTCCGGCTCGAAGCATAAAGCAAACCTGCTCCGGCCCCCATCATCGCTCCGTTTCGACCGCGACCGATCAACGCACCAGCCGCTGTCGAACCGGCAACTATTGCCACATTCGTCGCAACACCGCGGTACTTTTTCTTTTTTCGACGGGTTTGACCGAATGCCTCGGGAACGATCGCGGTAACCAAAAACATACACAAAACCAAATAGATAATGACCTTTTTCATTACATCCTCCTTGAAAACAAGTGTGTTCAGGCTTTAACAGTCAAGTGCCGTGCCACAATGCCAAGGAACCGTTGTTTCTATTACAGCACGCCGCATTCTTCGGCCCTGAAGCTTTTGGCTCGGGAATAGCAGTTATCACGCGGATCAAAATACGCAATATTTTAAATGTCACCCAAATTGGTTACGTTTTTCGGTTGACATTCCAAGGAAATGCGCTATTTTTAAGTTGTTCCTTGCTTGCTCCACGCTTGTGAGGGACACAACGGTGCTGAAAACGGTGTGGGAGACGGTTTCGGCACCTTTCTTCGTTTTAAACTCCCCGTCAGTGAATTTCGGATAAGAAACCATTCTGTTTAATTCCCTATTCGTTAGGCATAACTCTTGCCCGAGTAATCTACAACGAGGACGGGTGAATGATTAGCGTACACAAATTGGATGATCGAAATAGATGCGGCCCTTCACATCGCGATCTTTATGATCGACCGATCCCTAGGCCGCCATCCGAACTACTTTACCGACTAATGGCCACGCTTGAATCGAGGTTCGTAACCAAGCGACGTCGAAAAGATGACAGAACACATCGCCAGCATGAAAGGGATCAATCTCCGGGACGCAACTTCCCGCACCGGTGAATCCCTTCTTCTCGTTCAGGACCTGCCAAAGCCCCTACTAAATAACCGTTAACGTGTAAGGTATAATACGTTCATGTCCACTCTTGCGTGGTTGCTTGTACTGGTAGGCGCATTGACGTTACTCGGCAGCTTGGCGTTGCTGATTACAACCGTGAAATATTACTGGGGCGAGCGGGGCAGGCCACCGCTTACGGGAGACGAAAGGCGAATGCAAAAACAAGCTGAGATCGAACTTCGTCGGAAACAGATCGAATACGCCGAAACCCATCCAATCAAAACGCGCAGTCCCGACTTCTTCGACAACAGGAAGAAGACTTAAGTCATCCGGCGACCGATATGGTCTATATTTCAGACCGTATTTCTTAAGGCATCTGCAGCTGTGCTACTCTTTCTCTGCTTTCCGACCACAACTGATACCAATTGAGTAAAATATGATCGCATCTGCAGTCTTATCGTCTTTACTGTTGTTTCAGGTTCCATCACTTAGTCCGCGTCCGAGCGAGACTCCGCAGGCACGGCCAGCTCCTCAAGCTGAACAAAAAGAGGAGCCGCCAGTTGTGACCAAACACTCAATAAGGATCGGAAACCGCCAACTGAATTACACGGTTTCCACTGGTTTTATGCCGATCAAGAACGCTATCAGCGGTGACACCGAAGCTCGGATCTTTTACATGGCATATACGCTGGATGATCCGCCTGCCGGCCGACCCCTGATGTTCTCGTTTAACGGCGGTCCGGGTTCGGCGTCTGTTTGGCTCCATATGGGTGCATTGGGCCCGAAACGGGTAAAAATGCTCGATGACGGCTTGATGCCGCCGGCACCTTACGAGGCCGAAGAAAATGCCCAAACATGGCTGGATCAAACAGACCTTGTGTTCATTGACCCGGTCGGCACAGGCTATTCGCGAGCGACGAAGCCCGAACTTGCAAGTAAATTCTTTGGCCTGACCGGCGATATCGAATCGATCGGTGAATTCATTCGGATGTATCTCGGCCGCAACGAGCGATGGTCCTCACCTCTTTTTCTTGTAGGTGAAAGCTACGGAACGACTCGTGCCGCCGGCCTTTCGAATCACCTTTTCGAACGAGGTATCGCGTTGAATGGGATCGTTTTGGTTTCGACCGTGATGAATTTCCAGTCGCTGAGTTTTGCAGACAACAACGACCTTCCGCTCATCCTGATATTTCCGTCATACACGGCGACGGCGTGGTATCACAAACAGCTTCCGGCCGAGCTTCAAAGAAAACCGCTTCGCGAAGTATTGAACGAATCGGAGCAGTTTGCGATGAATGAATATGGGCCGGCGATGCTTCGGATAGACAAGCTCTCGGCACCCGAAAAGAATGCGCTTCTTGATAAATTCAGCCGCCTTTCCGGCCTTGGCCGCGACTTCGTCGATGAGAACAATTTCAGGGTAACGCTCGGCGAATTCAACAAGGAGCTGCTTCGAAAACAGCGGCGGAGTACGGGCCGTCTCGACAGTCGATTCCTCGGTTTTGACAAGGATTCTGCCGGAACAAGCACCGATTTTGACCCTAGCATGACAGCGATCCGCACGCCGTACACCGCCGTTTTCAACGATTACGTTCGCCGCGAGCTCGGCTACAAATCAGACCTTGAATATTACATTCTCGGCGGCGGCATCACATCGCCGTGGAACTGGGGCGTGAACAACCAGTACGCCGATACATCGCAAGCGCTCTCCTCGGCGATGCGCAAAAACCCGTACATGAAGGTAATGGTCGCGAGCGGTTATTACGATATGGCAACACCGTATTTCGCAGCGGAATATACGGTTTCAGCGATGAACCTGGACCCGCAGTTACGACGCAACTTTACGTTTACGTATTATGAAGCGGGCCATATGATGTATATCGAGAAGGAATCGCTGAGGAAGCTTAAGACGGATGTAACCGGATTTATTCAGTCATCTGCGCAACGATCAGGACGATAACAGTTTTCGAAGTTCCCGGAAAGCGGCTTCAGTCAATGTCAGAAAGTTACGCTGACCGCTCGAGTTATATCGACTCTCATAACAGCTTCTTGATCGAATCGCTTCATATACTCTGACCGGATCTCTTCGATCTTTGTATTTGCCTCCTTACGTTCCTTGCGTTTGTAGAGAAGCACGATAACCTTGCTTTGTTCCCTTACGACTTTCGCGTCTTTGCCTCGCCACTGACCGTCAGCTTCAAGAATGGTCAGCCCATCGGGAAAGCGCGGTGTTACAAATTCATCGACGAACCTCTGCCAATCTGACTCGCTTACCAATGAACCGTTCGGCTTGCTCAAACCAAAAAACAGTTCGGTTCTGACATATTTTTCGGCAAAAGAGAAATTTAGATCAGATGCGTGCCTTGCTGGGACCGAAGGCAGAGCAATGGCGGGGGCAAATGAGACGAAAAACAATACAAAGACAAGTTTCCTGATCATTCTTTTTCAGGCGGCCCGCTCAAACGTGATAACTCCCCAAAAAACGACTGCATCCATTCCCTGCCGGTCTTTTCCTGTTCTCTTCCCGCATTCTCGCTCGCCCAATCCAACACTTTGATCATGGGGACATAAGGCATTTCCTTCGATGTTCTCTCTCGTGCAATGGAGATCAGTGATTCTTTTACCTGAAAGAAATGCCTTATGTTCTCGACGCCCGTGCCTTGTGCAGATTTACAGAGTTCCGCCGGTGATGTGACCAAATACTCCCTGCAAGTTATTGGGCGAGATTCGTGGATCGAACAAGATTCATTCTCCAGGAACGGGCAGGCGATCTGGTATCGAAAATAATCGGTGATCGCTGCCTCGTATTCCGCGTCGCCCGACTTCGCGGCATCCGACAGCCGTTCAAAGTATCCTGCCGCCTCAAGCATTTCGACACCGGTGCGAAACCTTTCCTTAATCTCAGACCTTCGCGGCTCGGGCATCGCTTCAACCAGTTCGTAGAGGTCGAACGCTTCCGATTCCGAAACAGGCACGAGTTGTCGGCAGCAAGCACCGCAGCCTGCACGGCACGAGATCTCTTTTCCAGCGGCGATCACCTGTTCGACCCCCATTTCGATGAAGGAGTTCGACATCTTTCTCATGATCGGAAGCATCGCCCGAAGCTTTACGGGCTCTGTCGGCACCGACATTCCCATAGTCAGCGGCGAACCCCCGACTTCGAGTGTGATATTGATGGTTTCTGTCGAGACCTCGTTATCCATATCAATTCCCTTGATGTTCTGTTTGCCCTTGGACAAGGTCGATAGCATGTTGAATCACAGGCCGGATGACATCAAAACATTCCTCAACTGCCTTTGGTGATCCAGGCAGATTTATGATCAGAGTCCCGTTCGCGACACCGGCAACACCACGCGACAACATCGCCATGGGATTCTTCAAATAACTCTCGTGACGAATTGCCTCGGCGATGCCCGGTGCCTCGCGTTCGATAACGGCGAGCGTTGCCTCCGGTGTATTATCCCTCGGACCGAAACCCGTGCCTCCCGTCGTGAGCACGAGGTTAATATCGTCCCTTGAAACAAAACTCGCCAATGCGCCACGGATTTCGTTTATATCGTCAGAAACAACGACCGTCGCGACAATATCCGCGTCGGCCTTACGCAGTAGTTCAACCAACCGCGACCCGGACACATCGTTCTCCGGCTTTCGCGAATCGCTCGCGGTCAAAATCGCGGCTCTGATCTTTATCCCTTCTCCCATTGCTGCGCCTACCGATTATGGTGGTTTCGTGATGATAGATTCGAACCGAGGAAAAGACAAATTATGCTTGCGTAACATCGAGCTCGGCCAGCATTCGTTCCTTCCGTTTTCCGTAAAGCACGCTCAACAACACTCCGCCGACCACAAGAGCCATTCCGACGATCGTAAGGGGAACGATCTGTTCTCCAAAGAAAAGCGTTCCAAACGCGATCGCGTAGATAAGGCCGGAGTAGTTTATGATAGCGACGCCGGCGGCCCTTTCTCGCTGCAGAGCGTTGGTTAGAAATATCTGTCCGAGTTGAGAGAATACTCCGATCATGAATAGCCAGAACCAATCCCAGCCGTTCGGTGTTGTCCACGAGAAAAATAGGCTGATGAACCCGGCAACTACGCCGACAAGCTGGAAATGCAGAACGACCGTCAGTGGATGTTCCTGTTCACGCATCCGTCGGACGAGATTGTATGCAACGCCGGAACAGAATGCGGACATTATTCCGAGTGCAAGGTAGAACGGCGAGATGCGTGCGTCAAACTGTTCGATCAAAAGCACGCCTGAAAACGCCATTGCATAAAAAAGCCATTGAAATGGTCGGACCTTTTCTCCTAACAGAACGATCGCGATCACACTTGTGAAGATCGGCGAGAGATACTGAATAGTCATTGCCGAAGCAAGCGGAATGTTCTGCAGCGTTGTAAAGAAGAAATAAAGTGCTGTGGTTCCGAACAATCCTCTGGCGAGCAGCAATCCACGATGAGATCCTTTCCAGTCCGCACCGGCACGATATAACCCGATGAAGCAAAAGATGGATGCAAAAAGACATCGAAAGAAAACGACCTCCATCGGAGGAATGTGAGAGATCTGTTTAACGAGGATATTTGCCAAAGAAAAAGCGAGCGTCGATAGGAACATCGCCCGCACGCCTTCGGTCAGAAATTTTTGTTTCTCTGCCAAACTACATTATTGTACAGCTTTCGTTGAATTCGAACTGCACCCGCAGTCATCACCGCAGCTTTTCGTCGGTGAAAATGCCCGCACTTTCTTCCGGATCAACATCCCTGCATATGCCAGAGCTCCCAGCACGATCACCCCCGCAATTAGCGTCTGAATCTCGAACATCATTGAAACCCCAATAGCTTTCCGCCCTGATAAGTGAGAAAGGCTCCCAAGTACGCAAGGCCGGTCATGTATCCCAACATAAAAAGCGGCCATCGCCAGGAATTGGTCTCTCGGCGCACGACAGCCAGCGTTGACATGCACTGCATCGCAAGAACAAAAAACACCATCAGCGTCAGGCCGGTCAACGGTGTCCACACCGGTTTTCCAGCCGAATCCTTAGCATCGCGGATCGCTGCGATCAATGTTGTCGATTCTTCGTTCTCGTCCTTTCCTACGTTGTAAATTATGCTTAGCGTCGAGACCAACACTTCGCGGGCCGCAAAGCTTGCGATCAATGCGACACCGATCTTCCAATCAAACCCAAGCGGCTGTATTACAGGTTCAATAAGGTGGCCCAGCTGTCCCGCGTAGCTGTTTTGCATCTGCACCGTTTCCGCCGCGGTCGGTTCACTCGCAGAAGGACCCGATCCGGTTCTCGGAAAATAGGCCAACGCCCAGAGGATGATCGAGATCGCAAGGATCACCGTACCTGCCCGTTTCACGAACAACCAGGCTCGCGTGATCATGTTCTGAACGACGGTTCGCAGATTCGGAACGCGATAGGGCGGCAATTCCATCACAAACGGAGGCGGCGGAGACTTAAGGATGGTGTGTTTTAGTATGAACGCCACAATGATGGCTGCCGCTATGCCGATCGAGTACATCGCCAGCATTAACAAAGCCCCAAGAGAGATGAACCCGAAAACAGTTTGCCCGGCGAAGAACGCACCTATCATCAACGTGTATACGGGCAGACGAGCCGAACAGCTCATGAAAGGAGCGATCAAGATCGTCGCGAATCGATCGCGTTGATTCTCTATCGTTCGCGTCGCCATTATGCCGGGTATCGCGCAGGCAAAACTACTCATGAGGGGAAGAAACGCTTTACCATGCAATCCGACGCGACTCATGAGTTTGTCCATGAGAAACGCCGCGCGAGCCATATATCCGGTATCCTCGAGCAGCGAGATGAAAAGAAACAACAATAATATCTGTGGCAAGAAGACGAGGACGCCCCCTACCCCGGCGATGACACCATCAACCAGAAGATCTGCAAGCACACCTTGCGGCATCACGGACCTGACGCCCTCACCGATCGCTCCAAATACCTGTTCAAGAAGATGCATCGGCATCTCTGCCCAGGAAAAGATCGCCTGGAAGACCAACAGAAGAACGCCAACGAGTATAGCCAGCCCAAAGAAGCGGTGTGTCAGGACTTTGTCGATCTTCTCAGAAAGGTCATGTGCGCTCTTGTCGTTGTGCTTTACCGAACGCTGAACCGCATCCGATATAAAACTGTAACGCGAAAAGATCTTTGCGTTCTCGCCTGCATCGGCGTCGATCTCGAGAGGAGTTTTCTGAACCTGACCGATCACCTCTTCCACTCGCGATTCGAGTTCCTCTACACCGCGGCCGTCCGCCGCATTTACTGCAACCACAGGAATCTTTAATCGCCGCGAAAGCGACGCAATGTCGATCTCATGCTTCTGACGCTCGAACACATCGATCATCGTCAGGGCGACAACGACCGGGATCCCATACTCGAATAACTGTGTAACGAGATAGAGATTTCGCTCGAGATTGGTCGCGTCGACTACCGCGATGACCGCGTCGGGCTTTGGAGTTCCATCGATCTTTCCC
>CAYTDJ010000021.1:0-14135 GCA_964436265.1 uncultured Chloracidobacterium sp.
TATCTTCCCGTCGAGTGTTTCATCCGCGAGCAATGCAACCACACGGTCGGCGGGCGACCCTCGAAAGATCAGGTCGGTCGCCCGGTCGAATATTTCCTTTAAATCGAAAACGGTCCCGATCGAACGACTCATTTCGTAAAGAAGCTCCAGCATCTTTGCCTTTCGGCGCAGATCTTTGATCTCCTCGGGCGTCGCAATGGCCGTCTCCATCGAGAGATGAGAGTGTTTCCCGATTATCTCGTTCGCGGAGATCTGAAGCTGGGTCTGTCCGAGCGGTTTGTCGTCGTAATCAATGCCCTTTGGCGTGTCGGCGGCCGCTTGTGCCTGTGGCATGGCCGCAACCGACGCGGCCTGAACCGAAGGGTAACTTACATGATGTTCCGGAATGAACGGCTGCGGCATGTCCTGGACAAACAAGATCTGACTTTCTCCGATAACGACCGCATCTCCGGCGGCAAGGACCTTTTCTAAGACCGGCGAACCGTTTACGAATACGTGGTTGACGCTTCGCTTGAGCAGTCCGTCTTCGTAGTAGCCGTCTATTAAGTGAAAACCTTCTGCATCACCGAGTATATGCGCATGTTTGCGCGACACTCGTCGATCATTGAGTACGATGTCACAATCTTTGGACCGGCCGATCGTATAGGTCTTTCCAACTTCCAACTGCAACTCCCACGGGCTGCCGGCGGGATCTGTTATCTTGAGTTTGCTTGTCACTGTATGGGTAATTGTAAATCGTAATTCGCGAATGGTAAATTGGGCTCACTCAGCCGAGAAAGAAAAGGCATGATCTACCTGGACAACAATGCCACCACAAAAATGGCGCCGAACGTGATCGAAGCAATGGCCGAATGCATGTCGGTGTGCTACGGCAATCCATCCTCGACCCATCAGGCCGGGTATGAACCGCGAACGTTAGTTGCAAATGCAAGAAGATCAGTTGCCGATCTGCTCGGGGCCAGAGACCCCGGGGAGATCGTCTTCACATCTGGCGGCTCCGAGAGCGACAATTGGGCGATCCTCGGTGCGCTTGAGGCCTTTCCTGACAAGCGTCATATCGTCACCACGATGGTAGAGCACGAAGCGGTCAGAAAACTTTGCGAAAAGCTCGAAAGTAATGGGTATGGCGTGACCTGGTTAGACGTTGATGAGACCGGAGCTCTAGATCTCGATCGGCTTAGGGAATCTCTTTCGCCGGAAACTGCGATCGTGTCCGTCATGATGGCAAATAACGAAACCGGCATATTGTTTCCCGTTGCAGAGATCGCTGAGATCGTCAAAGCAAATTCGGATGCCCTCTTTCATGTCGACGGCGTTAATGCTGCCGGCAAGGTTCCGATCGACCTTAAGAATACTGAGATCGACCTATTCTCGATCTCAGCCCACAAGTTTCACGGCCCAAAAGGGATCGGCGCTTTGTATATTCGTGAAGGCGTTGATCTACCACCGCTACTGATCGGCGGCGGGCAGGAATCCGGGAAACGTGCCGGAACCGAGGCCGTACATCAAATAGTCGGACTCGGCGAAGCCGCTAAATTTGCAAGCGACATTTCCAAAATGGAACTCGTTCGACGCCTGCGGGATAAACTCGAAGACGGAATAATATCTTCAATTCCGCACACCTCATTGAATGGAACCGCAGAAGAAACTCGCAGGCTGCCAAATACATCAAACCTCTCGTTCGAAAACACGAATGGCGAGATGATACTTTATCGGCTTGATGAAGCTGGCATTTGTGTTTCAACGGGCTCGGCATGCAATTCGGGATCACACACGGCTTCTCCGGTGCTGCAGGCAATGAATATTCCCTATTCCAAGGCGATGGGTTCGATCAGGTTTTCGTTGGGCAGATTCAATGACGAAGCAGAGATAGATGTTGTCCTAGGTAAACTTCCCGAGATGATCGAATCCCTGCGCGCTATGGCTGCATGATCACGCAGCCTTTTCAATTCCGTATCTTGATAGCTTCAAGTAAAGCCCTCTGCGGGTAAGTCCTAATTCGCTCGCTACCCGCGAGATGTTCCAATTGTTACGGGCAAGCGAGCTTTTTATCATCTGCATCTCCAGCTCCGATACTGCCTCTTCCAAAGTTCCGCCCTGAGAGATATTCGCAAAGGGCATAAAAGGTGCATCGTAGGAGGCGATCGGAACGACTTTATCGCTATCGGTGTATGCAGCCATTGGCTTTGCGGCCCGTTTTAGCTCCGGCGATAGATGGTTTGGCGTGACAACCTCTCCATCTACGGCGCGTGCAACAATACGTTGTATCTCGTTGCAGAGCTGCCGCACATTGCCTTCCCAGTCGCAGACCATCAAAAGGTCGGTAGTTTGAGGCGTGAATGAAATATCGCGTTTTCCGAACCGGGCAGAATAGTGGTTAATGTAATAATTGACCATCGGCGGTATCTCCGATCGTCTTTCCCGAAGCGGCGGAACACGAAGACGTATCACATTCAATCGATAAAACAGATCCTCGCGAAACGTACCGTCGGCGACCTTTTCTTCGAGCGGCATATTGGTCGCCGCTATGACCCTGACATCGACTTTTATGGGACGCTTTTCACCGATCGGCTGGACCTCTCCTTCCTGCAGAAAACGAAGCAGCTTCGGCTGAACGTCCAACGGCAGATCGCCTATCTCGTCAAGGAACAATGTTCCGCCGTCCGCCGCGCGAATGATCCCCGGGGAATCGGCGGTCGCACCCGTAAATGCTCCCTTTCGGTAACCAAACAGGTGACCTTCGGCAAGTTCTTTCGGGACTGCGGTACAGTTGAAAGGAACGAACACCTTGTCCTTTCGATTCGACATTGTGTGGATCGCCCGCGACACAAGTTCTTTACCCGTTCCTGATTCACCCGTAACAAGTACGGTCACATCCGAAGACCTTATCTTGTACACCTCTTCGACCAAGGCCGTCATTGCCGGCGACGAATGAATGAAACCCGGCATCAGGCTGTTGGATGTGAACGGACTCGCATCTTGTTCGATCGGCGCGGTCGTGTCCTTTTCACGTAATGCAATGACGTCCATTCCCAATTCCACCACACGCAGCAATGGTTGGATCGAATTGCCGTCGCTCAACGTTGCGCCCGATTGAGGATAAATGAACAAATAAGCATGTTCGGCATTTGCGGGTCTCAGATGCAGGACCGAAATACCCTTTGCGCGAAGAAAGTTCTTGTCGTCCCCCTTCTCAAGAGCCGCTTCGAATTTCCGGATCATTTGACCGCTTTCTTCTGGTGAGTAGCCGTGAGTGATGAAAGGATCGAGTTTCTTTTTGGCGTTCGGTTGTGCGATTATCAGCTTCTTTGCCGAGCTTTCCTGCTGAAGCACTGCGATGAGTTCTCGGAACAATAGTTCCCGGGAGGCCGTGGCTTCCGCGAGCCGAACCATAAGTAGTTGAGAAACAACAGAATTTGTTCGCCTTGGTTTCTTGGGCTCGATCTCGGTATCTGAGGCAGTTTTGAGACGCGAGATGTGAGACTTTATCGATGCCGCAAGCTGGTCTAATCCTATCTTCTTGAATATCTCATGGGCTTTTGTGAGGTGTTTTATAACTCGTGCACTCTGCTCAATGCCAAGATTTGTGCCTATCAGATAATTTGAAAGCCCTGTATGATACAGGTCTCCCGCCGCTTCGAAGATCGTCAAACTTCGATTGAAGTGGTGGACGGCCATCTCCTGATCACCTTCCTCAGCCGCGGCAAGCCCGCGGATTCGCTGGATATTGCCTAGCACGAAAAAGTCCGATGTGGGATCGCTTTCTTCGATGATCTGAAGACGGTTCTCGCATTCGCCGAAACGCCGAAGGTGCATCAGGCTTTCTGCAAGCACCAATCCGGCCATGTTTGCGTAGTGCTTATCGCCGATCTGGGCCGAGAGATCGATGGCGTTACGGGAAACTTCTGCCGCTTTCTCAAAATCGCCTTTGGCGAGAATGCAACGAGCCAGGTTTCGCATCGCCTGCAGCTCATACCATTCCCGCTTGCGCTCCTTTGCCAACTTGATCGCGCGCTCGAGCAGGTCAAGTGCCTCGTCCAGGTCACCGCGAAGTATCTTAAGCTCACCCAGACTGTCGAGAATGCCGGCGATGTGAACGTGATTGGTCTTTATCGCGAGATCGAGGGCTCGCTTGATCATTGTTTCGGCCCTTACCCAATCACCGGTGAGCATCAGGTTGATCCCAAGATTGTTGTATGCAATGACCGAGTTCAGAATGTGTTCGGTCCTGTCGAAAAACTCGATGGATTTCTCGAGACACTCAATGCCATCCTGCGGGCGACGAAGAAACCAGTATGCACCCGACATGTCGGTATATATCTTCCCGAGCATGAATGGAGCGGATCGATCACCGATGATCTGAATGGCAAGTTCGAAATATTCGAGTGACTTCTCGCTTCGGCCTTCCTGATGATAGCTGATCGCAATTTCACGATAGGCTTCTGCCATTCCGAGCCAATCGCCGTGATTTCGATAATTTTCGAGTGCACTCTCGGCGTGATCCCTGCAAATTGCGCATTCGTTTAGCTTTCGGTAAACACGTGCCAAACCCGTGTCGATACTGCCAAGCAAATGCGGCAGATCGTTCGCCTTTGCGCGTTCATGATTATCTTTGAGCAGAGTGACAGCCTTTGGATGGTCGTTGAGATTGTTGTAGCCGATCGCGAGTTGGGTTGTTACCCGAACCTGAGTCTCGATATCCAGGTGCTTCAGATGTTCTTCGTCTTCGTACGGTTTTAGTATCGCAAGGGAATCTCTGTACTGCCCTAAGGTCTCAAGAGTGAAAGCAAGGAGCCGTTTAAGATTTGCGAGGTCATTTGCAGAATGATCGTGGTCCTCTATCGCATTTCGGAGGAGTGATTCGGCTTCGCTTGACAGACCGTCACGCAATCTTTGCCCAACGTTCAAAAAGAGCGCGGTTATCGCATCACGCGAAATTTGCCGCGATCCCTTTATGCCGGCCTCTGCCCTCGTTCCGGAGAACTGAATGACGCGAGACTTTGACACCGTCTTTGCCGGAGCTGAACCTCTTTTCATTTAATGATTTCCTCAAAAACCACTAATGGGATGGGAATTTCAGGCCAAATGGGCCACAAATTGAATACTTAGTAAACAGCGCAAGGAAAAACTAACAGAAAATCCGCCTAAAGTCCACATTTTCCTGACTTTATGAACGTCATTCGCCTGTGACGACTAAATTTCGAAAATTCACCCTCCGTTTATTTTTGTTCATTTAACATTGGAGCTAGGTATGGAAATCCCCGTGAACAATTCATCGTCCGGGCCCCAGAAAGACGAAATAGAGGTCCGAAAAGTTTTCTTTGATATCGGCGGCCGACGAAGGCGGATGGCAAATTGGCTCGGACTTTCGGCGTCGGTATTTGTGACCCTACTGACTGGTGTATTTATCTCAAGCGTATTGGTCAATCCTTTTTTTCCTCAACTTAAATTAAAACCGATCACAGATCTGAACGAGACAAAAGACTCGATAGCGAGGTTGCCCGAAACGCCTCCGCTCAGCCGGCGAGAGGACGCGTTGAATAAGGAAGTGGCAAAGACCAAAAACGAGAAAGCTAAACGGGAAGGAGCCGCGATCGCGGCAATGGCACGGCGAGAGATGCTCAAAGCCCCGGGAGGTTTGACGCAACAACAACAGCCGGTGGGACGACCGCTGTCGATCGGGTTTTACGTGAACTGGGACGATTCTAGTTACGCGTCTCTAAAGCAAAACATCAACTCCCTTGATTGGGTCGTGCCTGAATGGATCCGGCTTTCCGGCAACCAGTCTGACCCGCTTGTTCTTGATGTCGACGAACGGGCTTTGGATCTCGTGAGGCAGGAAAAACCGGGCATGCCGATACTTCCGCTCTTGCAGAATTATAAGAATGAACAGTGGAACCAGGGGATTCTCCTGAACTCGATCTCTACCGAGTCTGAGCGCTCGCAGCTTATTGCTTCAATACTTGCACAGGTCGAAAAGTACAGATTTTCGGGCATCACATTAGACATTGAAGAGGTTCCGGCTAAAGCCCAGACAGACCTCTACATTTTTGTTGACGAACTGCATAAGGAACTCAATAAACGAGGATTGCTGTTGGCCCAGGCGGTTCCGTTCGATGATCCGGATTGGAATTACCGGGCATACGCAGCGGTTACCGATTATCTGATGCTGATGGCGTACGACCAACATTGGTCCGAGGGCGAACCGGGACCGGTCGCAGGACAGGATTGGTTCGACGCTGCGTTAAAGAAAAGGATGGCGGAACTTTCGCCATCAAAGACGATCGTTTGTTTTGGCAACTACGGATACGACTGGACGCGTGGCGGCAAGGAAGCCGTTACCGTTTCCTTTCAGGAGTCGCTATTGGCCGCAAAGGACTCACTCGATCGCCCCGACGATATAAGATTTGACGATAGATCGAAGAATCCCACTTTTTCCTATGAAGAAGACGACGGTAAGGAGCACACCGTTTGGTTTCTTGACGCGGTGACCGCATTTAACCAGATCCGTTCGGCCGAAAGCTATCAAGCGGCCGGACTGGCGCTTTGGCGGCTCGGCAGCGAAGATCCGGCCCTCTGGAAGGTATTCGGAACCGGAATTCAGGCGAAACAAGCCGAGTCGCTTAAGACCATTAAGTTTGGTTACGACGTCGACTTCGAAGGGACCGGCGAGATCCTTCAAGTCAAAGCCGTCCCAAACGACGGAAGCCGCGACCTTGCGACAAACGATTCGGGCGAGATCTCAAAAGAAACTTACAGATCGATCCCGTCCTCATACGTGATAATGCGTACCGGCGATAAACGCGGGAAGATCGTGCTTACATTTGACGACGGCCCCGATCCACGATGGACGCCGAAAATACTCGACATTCTCAAAGCCGAAAACGTCAAGGCGGCGTTCTTTGTCGTTGGTGAGAACGGCCAGGAAAATCCGGATCTGATAAAACGGATCGTAGCCGAGGGTCATGAGATCGGAAATCATTCCTTCACGCATCCGAATCTTGGCGAGGTCCCGCGCGCCGTCGTCGATCTCGAGCTCAATACTACTCAGCGGCTCATCGAGTCATTGACCGGAAGATCTACACGTCTGTTCCGAGCTCCATATTTCGGTGATGCCGAACCCCGAACGCCCGATGAGGTCGAGCCCACGGTACAGGCTCAGGATCTGGGATATATTTCGGTCGGACTCCATCTCGATCCTGATGACTGGAAACTCAAGAACGATGACGGAACTCCTCACACGGCTGAAGAAATGACGCAGGAGGTTTTGAAAGCCGCTCAGATCACGACACCTGAAGAACGCGGCGAGATCGTGTTGCTTCATGATGGCGGCGGAGATCGCTCCGCTACGGTCGAAGCATTGCCGCAGATAATCCATTCACTGCGGGATCAGGGTTACCAGTTTACGACCATATCGGACCTTGCCAACATCACACCCGAACAGGCAATGCCGCCGGTTTCCAACGATCGGTCATTGCACGCAGTTGCCGATAGTTGGGTCTTCCACGGGATCTCGATCGGAGGCTGGTTAATGAAATGGTTGTTTCTGATCGGCATAATACTCGGCCTCGGGCGCGTCGGAGTGATCGGTCTCCTTGCATTCGCACAGTACAAGAGATCGCGACGCAGAGAACACGAGCACTTTGGCGAAGAGACCCATCCGGACGTTTCTATAATCGTACCTGCATTCAACGAGGAAAAGGTGATCTGCAGGACGCTCGAAAGCATTCTCGACTCCGACTACCCGGCTATCGAGGTGATCGTCGTGGATGACGGTTCGACCGATCGAACGGTGAGGAACGCCGTTGCTCAGTTCGGTTCCGACGAGCGGGTAAAGATCTATTCAAAGGTAAACGGCGGAAAGGCAGAAGCTCTTAATTTCGGCTGGCGGCGGGCACAAGGAGAGATCATTATCTGCCTTGATGCGGACACCATCTTTGAACCTCAAACCATCGGGGCATTGGTCAAACGATTTGCCGATCCGCAGATCGGAGCGGTTGCCGGAAACGCAAAGGTCGGAAACAGGATCAATATCGTGACAAAGTGGCAGGCACTCGAATATGTCACGTCGCAGAACTTTGACCGGCGTGCGTTTGCATCGCTCAATTGTATTACGGTGGTTCCCGGTTCGGTAGGCGCGTGGCGAAGATCGGTTCTTGAAGAGACCGGAGGATTTTCATCCGGCACGCTCGCCGAAGATCAGGACCTCACGATCCAGGTCCGCAAACTTGGTTACAAGATCGGGTACGAAGAGAAAGCGATCGGCCTTACAGAAGCTCCGGACAGCCTCCGAAACCTGGCGAAACAGAGATTTCGCTGGTCGTTCGGGACCCTTCAATGTATGTGGAAACACAAGGACGCCCTGTTCAATCCAAAATTCGGGACGCTTGGCATGATAGCAATGCCGAATGTCTGGATCTTTCAGATCTTGTTTCCGCTTATCTCTCCTCTAATGGATCTTCTCTTTGTATGGACCCTTCTCTCGGCACTGATCAGCACGCTCGAACATCAGCAGGAATATGCCCACACGCCAACCGATATCAGTCATGTTATCTTCTTCTACGCGTTGTTCCTTGCTGTCGACTGGCTCGGAGCGCTTGCAGCTTTCATGATGGAAAAGGCAGAACAAAAAAGGCTGATCTGGTGGCTGCTGATACAGCGTTTTGGTTACCGGCAAGTGATGTACTGGGTCATGGTCCGATCGGTCATAACGGCGATCCGCGGTGCGATCGTAGGCTGGGGCAAACTCGAACGCAAGGCAACGGTCAGCGCACGAACATAAGTAATCGGGTGTCTATGATTCGCTCTCGCGCAAATGGCTGATAAAATTGCCGTATGCCGAACGAACCGGACATAAACGGCGGAACCGACGTATTGACGGAAACCGAGACCAAGCTCGAAAAGCCCAAACTATTTAAGGTTTTGCTACACAACGACGACTTCACCACCATGGAATTCGTCGTCTGGGTTCTTGAGTATGTGTTCATGAGGGAAGAACCGGAGGCGATCGCGATCATGCTGAAGGTCCATAACGAGGGCGTCGGCATCGCCGGTATTTACCCTTACGACATCGCGTATATGAAGTCTCAAAAGGCGATGAATCTTGCCAAGGCACGTGAATATCCGTTGCTCGTAACCGTCGAGGAGGAATAGGCAATAGGTAGTGTGTTATAATTTTAGAGTGAATCGTTTGGATACTCAGATAATTATTACCACCGACAGGGATCATATCGCCTGAGTGGGAGTTTGCTCCTTTGCTCCGAAAAAGTCCCAAGCCGAAACAAAAGGCTTGGGACTTTTCGATTTTCAGGCAAAGAATGCGAAATTTTCCTTTGAAATGTTAAGATTTTAGTTTTTAGCGAACCGTCGGATTCCTTACGACCGCTTTTATTTCTTTATGACCGAACCGTTGGATCTTAAAAAGACCGTTAACCTGCCAAAGACCGATTTCTCGCAAAAGGCGAATCTCGGGCAAAGCGAACCGGCGCGCCTCAAGAAATGGACCGAGATGGGCCTTTACGAAAAGATCGCCGAAGAGCGAAAGGGCCGCGAGAAATTCATCCTGCATGACGGCCCGCCGTACGCTAACGCCGATATTCACATCGGTACCGCCCTCAACAAGATCCTAAAGGACTTCGTCGTCAAAACGCGTTCGATGATGGGCTACGACGCGCCGTACGTTCCAGGATATGACTGTCACGGCCTGCCGATCGAGACTTTGGTCGAAAAAAAATTGGCGGAAAAGGGCAAGAACAAGGCCGACATACCGGTTTCAAGCTTTCGTCGCATCTGCCGCGAACACGCTTCGACGGCAATGGCCGGGCAGACGCGCGATTTTTCCCGGCTCGGCATTCTGGGGGAGTGGGACACGCCGTATTTGACCATGTCGCCGGAGTACGAATCATCCACCGCTCGATTGTTCGGTAAATTTCTTGAGCGAGGATACGTTTACAAAGGTCTTCGGCCGGTCTATTGGTGTATTCACGATCAAACCGCACTCGCCGAAGCTGAGGTCGAATACCGCGAACACACTTCACCGTCGGTTTACGTGAAGTTTCCGCTCAAGTCCGACCCGGCCGAGATCGATCCGGCGCTTGCCGGCAAAAATGTGTTCGTTGTTATCTGGACGACCACGCCCTGGACGCTTCCGGCGAACCTCGGTATCGCTGTTCATCCGGATTTCGACTATTCGGCGATCGAGGTTTCCGATGCTGAGGTCTTTATCGTCGCGAGCGAACTGGCGAGATCGTTTACCGAGACAGCGGGCTTTGCCGAGTTCGAAGAGATAGCAAGGTTCAAAGGCTCGAAGCTTGACCGGCTCGAAGCGAAACACGCATGGCTCGACCGCACTTCGCTGATAATGAACGGCGAACACGTTACGCTCGGCGAGGCTGATGCCGAGACGGAACTCGACGTTCGCTTTGAGGACAAGTCCGCGGGCAAATCGGGAACGGGCTGCGTCCATACAGCGCCCGGCCACGGAGCGGACGACTTCCACATCGGAAAGGCATATGGCCTCGAGATCTACAATCCTGTAGATTCTGCCGGCAGGTTTGTCGCGGATGTCGAGCATTTTGGCGGCATGAACATCTTCGATGCTAATCCCAAGATCGTCGATTTCCTGCGTGAGCGCGGTATGCTCGTTTACTCCGAAAAGTATCAGCACCGCTATCCGCATTGCTGGCGATGTAAGAATCCGGTCGTCTTCCGTGCGACGCCGCAATGGTTCATCTCGATGGACGAGATACAGGGTGAAACCGGTGCGAAACCGCTTCGCCAGGCGGCACTCGAGGAGATAGGCAACGTAAAATGGCACCCTGCATGGGGCGAAGGCCGGATGGCGAACATGTTCAAAGGGCGGCCCGACTGGTGTGTCTCCCGCCAGCGGTCGTGGGGCGTGCCGATCCCGGTTTTCTATTGCAAAGGCTGCGACGAGACGATAGCCGATCCGAAGATCATCGATCATGTCGCCGATATCTTCGCCATAGAAACGGCTGATGCATGGTACGCGCGGCCCGAGAGCGAATTGTTACCCGACGGGTTCAAATGCCCGAAGTGCGGCGATACCGATTTCCGCAAAGAGACCGACATTCTCGACGTCTGGTTCGACTCAGGTTCGAGCTGCGTCGCGGTTCTTGAAACGCGCGGTGATACGCTGCGTTTCCCGGCCGACGTTTATCTCGAAGGCGGCGATCAATATCGCGGCTGGTTCAATTCAAGTTTGAGCTGCGGTATCGCAGCGCATGATACTGCGCCTTACAAACAGATCGTCACGCACGGCTGGGTGGTTGACGGCGAAGGAAAGAAACAGAGCAAATCGCTAGGCAATGTGACCGCTCCGCAAGAGATCATCGATAAGTCCGGCGCCGAGATCTTAAGGCTCTGGGCCGCGGCGGTGGACTATACGGAAGACGTTCGTTGTTCGGACGAGATCCTTTCGCGTGTTGTCGATGCATATCGAAAGTTCCGAAACACGCTGCGCTACGCGCTCGGCAATCTTGACGGATTCGACCCTGCTTCTGACTCGGTCGCCGATATCGAAATGCTTGAGATCGACCGCTGGGCGCTCGCAAATCTTGACGAGGTCACGACGAAGGTACTGAACGGTTACAACGCCTACGACTTTCAGTCGGCTTATGGCGCGCTTTACAATTTTTGCACCGTCACGCTGTCTGCCCGTTATTTCGACATAATCAAAGATCGACTGTATATCTATGCGCCTCGGTCAAAAGAGCGCAGGTCCGCCCAGACCGCGCTTTATCGAATAACCGATACGCTTTGTCGGCTTCTCGCTCCGCTGCTTGCTTTCACTTCAGATGAAGCATGGGAGAATCTGCCGCGGCAAACGATCGTTTCAGTGCATATCGCCGAATTTCCCCCGGCCGCCGAAGCGGATCATTCCGAATTTCTGGCGCGTTGGGAGCGTATCTTCACGATACGCGACGAGGTTCTAAAAGCTTTGGAAGAAGCGCGAAATGCAAAGCAGATCGGCTCGTCGCTGGAAGCAAAGGTAGTACTTACGGCGGACGCCGAAACGACGCGATTCTTGCTCGACTATTTTGACCAACTGCGATACATATTTATCGTTTCGCAGGTCGAGGTGCACGAGGGGAACGCGGACGCCCCCGTCCAAATTCTTAAAGCCGATGGCGCAAAATGCGAACGCTGTTGGAATTATTCGACCCGCGTCGGAGAATTTGAAAAGTTTCCGACCGTGTGCGAGCGATGCAATGAGGCGCTCGAAGAAATAGTCCCATTGCCGGGCGTACACGCGTCGTAGGTAAAACTATGAGAGCAAAGTTCCTTGTCGCGATATCTTTGTCTGTTTTTGCCGTTGCGTTACAGGCACAAACGCCGTACACGCCTGAGAAAGGCTCGCCCGAACGAAAAGCGATACTGGACGCGCTTCGCATGCCGGTCGAACGCGATCTCAAACAAAAGGTGGTGTTCGTCGCGGAGAACTTCAATGTACTTGGATCCTGGGCGTTCGTCAGCGGCACGCCGCAGAACGCGAACGGCGGTTCGCCGGATTACAGCCGGACGCAATATGCCGACGCAGTCGATTCCGGAGCGTTCGACAACAATTTCTTTGCACTTTTAAGGAAAACCGCGGGTAAATGGAAGGTAACAACATACGCTATCGGGTGTACGGATGTATGCTATGCAGATTGGTGGCGGCGATACCGCGCGCCAAAAGGCGTTTTCCCTTATACGGAATAGTATCGGAGCGAAACAACCGGAAAGGGCGCAGCGTAATCTAAGCTGATCGACCATAATACTATTTTGCGAGGGAATTCTTTACCATGAAAAAGGCATTACTACTTTTCATCCTTGCTCTTTGCAGTTTAGCCGCCTCGGCGCAGGAAACAGAGAAAGCGGGGGTGCGCGTGCCGCTCGAAAATTACATCAAAGCACATGCTACCGGTGACCCCGAATACGCACGAAAAGCCTTTCATACCGAAGGCAATATGATATGGATCCGGGACGGGAAATACTCGATGGAGAGTTTTGATTCGTTCATCAAACGTGCATTTACCGGCAAGCCGGCCGCGGACGAAGAGCAGCGAAAGAATGGCAGAAAGATCGAGGCGATCGACGTGAACGGGAACGCCGCGGTGGCAAAGATCATATTGGATTATCCGACGGTCAAGTTCGTCGACTATATGACATTGCTGAAGATAAACGGCGAATGGAAGATCGTGAATAAATCTTTTTACGCCGAACCAAAAAAGACACAGTGACAAAGCGCGACGTTATCTGGAAACTTGCTTACCTCGCCATAGCCGGCGGGGTTTTTCTCATTGACCAATCGTCAAAGGCTTGGGCGGTCCGCCGTCTTCGTCTTGGAGATGATATTCAGCTGATACCGGGTTTTCTTAATTTTGCTTACGCGCAGAACACGGGTGTGGCATTTTCAATGCTTGACGACCACGGTTCCACGGGCCGTTGGGGATTGTCGATCGTCGCAATTATTGCAGGTACGCTTGTCGTGTATTTCTTTTGGCGTACGCCGAGAACCGACGACCGCATCCTGGGAGCCTTGGCATTGCTGCTTGCGGGTATCGTCGGAAACGTCGTCGACCGCATTCGTCTCGGGTTCGTTGTCGATTTTATAGATGTCCAATTTGGTTCGTGGCATTATCCGACTTTCAATGTTGCCGACATGGCTATAGTCTGTGGTGCACTTTTGCTTGTGGTGGATATGTTCCTAAGCAAGCGGAAGCAGCAGGCAGAAACACGACCGGTAGGGAGCGTGTCCAAGTAGGCCAATGTACACCTTTATTCTCGATTTTCAAGGTGGCACTTACGTGGGTCAGGCCGACGGTACTCTGGAAACGGCTTTAGAAAATTGGCTATCAGACTTAGAATTTGGTGATCTAAGCGGCCATGATTTAGGCATCTTGAGAAATTCTTTGCTTGAAGATAGACCGACTCCGCTTGATGGACTTAAGAATGTCTGGTGTTCAACTGGGAGTATCGAAGATGATCTCGCCATCGTTCATATGATCGAGACGACCAATTCAGCGAATGTACCCGGAACTGTTTAAAATCGGAAATTTTCCCGTAACCAGCTACGGCCTCTGGCTCGCGGTCGGGATGCTCTTGGCTTTATTCGTCGCATCGAGGCTTGCGGC
>CAYTDJ010000022.1:0-7176 GCA_964436265.1 uncultured Chloracidobacterium sp.
AAAAGGCAGACCCTTTTGGATCCGCCTCCTTCTTTCCCCTTGTTCGTTTGCTGGTTTAGAAATTGAACCTGAATGCGAATTGGATCTGCCGGTTCGAGCCGAGGCCGACGGTACGTCCAACAGTCGAGCGAAGCAAGCCAAACGTCGAGCCCGCTGCACCTTGTGTGAATGCCTGTCCGGGCTGGACCACGTTCGAAGAACTGGCGGAGTAAACGCCGGTTCCCGAGTTGAAGCTCAGATTCGGCAGAGCGTTGCTCAGGGTCGCTGACGGGTTCGCAAAATTCGCTTGGTTGAGGATGTTAAAGAATTCTGTGCGGAATTCTATGTTCATCGTTTCATTGAAGCGAAAACGCTTTGCAAGAATAAGATCGAGCTGGCGGAAGATCGGCCCATCCAGTGCGTTGCGGCCGAGGTCGCCGAACGTACCCGCAGTCGGTATCGCAAACGCAGCCGGATTTAGGAAGTTTCGATCGTTATTGAGATACGGATCACCGATCAGGTTTGGCCGGCGAACGTTGCGTGAGTTTCCGCCGCCGGGCGTATTGACCACCGCTGCGAAGCCGACCGGCAATGCCGGGAAACTGCCGCCGAACGTAGGCAGATTAGCCGTGAACCCTTGTGCAAAGAAACCGCCCGCTCCGTTAGGACATCCGCCTGCCTGCTGACAGACCACGACGACGTCCGGACGAACCACAAGGACCTCGATCGGCACACCGCTGCGTGCGTTTAGGATACCGCCCACTTCCCAACCGCCGAGAAAGATATTTCCCGTACGGCCGAAATCGTATGCCTTGCCTCGGCCGATCGGCAGTTCGTAAAGTGCCGAAAGATTGAACGTGTGACGGATGTCGAAGTTGTTCCGGCCGCGGTCGCCCTCAAAATTATCGAGCTGCGCCGAGGTACGTGCTTCGTTCGAACCGCTGCTCAAACCTTCGCTCTTTCCGTAAGTGTATTGCATGTTCATCGTCAGCCCGGTGTTGAAACTACGCTGAAGCGAGAACTGAAGAGCGTTGTATTTGTCGTCGCCGCCGCTGGTCTTATAGTCGACCTCTGCGTACGGATTTTGGACGGAGGTTCCGCTGACGATGCTGAACTGCCGAACTGTCGTAACGCCGATCACCTGGCCGCCTGCGTTGGTCCGGTTAACCACGCCTACGCCGGTCGGGATGTTCGATCCATTCAAGATCGTCGCAGACCCGGGAAGTATCTGGTTGGCGACGCTGCGGAGGAACAGGTTGCGTCCTTGGCTGCCGACGTAGGCAACGGTCGATACCAGGTTGTAGGGAAGCTGCTGCTGCCACGACACGGTGTACTGAAAGATACGTTCCGGGATCTTGTAGTTTGCCGAATAGGCTCGCGGCTGGTAGCTGCGGTTATTCGGGTTGTTTCGGAAGTTGTCGATGATCCCTTGAATATTTGCGGGGAAAGCTAGCAAAGATCCGCTCGTGACGGTCGAACTTACGCGGTCGCTCTCTATCGGCTGTATCTGATCTTCGGTCTGGCCCGGGCCGTAATAGATGCCGAAGCCGCCTCGGATGACCGTGTTGCCGCCGGAGAAGAATCCTGTGCCTGCCTGATCAGGCGACCAGGTCAAAGCAACCCTAGGACCGAAATTGGTCTTAGACGATTTGAATGCTGCCTCTGACGAAGGACGAATGGTTCCGTTCTCGATGCTGAAAAGGACCTGTGCGTTATTCTCTTCGCGAAGCGGAGCGTAATATTCGTAACGCAAGCCATAGCTGAGCGTCAGGCCGGGGCGAAGCTTCCATTCATCCTGACCATAACCGATGTAGTATTCCTGCTTTGCCAAACGCTGACCGGTGAAACCGTTGTTGAACGGGCTCGGAGCGCTCACGTCACCCAGGTACTGGACCGAGGTAGGTGTGTTTGCCAAAAATGCCGCGAGGTTTGAGAACGTGTACGTCGTGCCGCCGAGACGGTCCGTGTACATTCGGATAAGACGAACCTCGCCGCCGAATTTGAAATTGTGATCGCCCTTTACCCAGTTCAGACTGTCTATAAAACCGAGCGAATAAGGCGTGTAGGGCTGTCCGCGGCCGTTGGTCGCGCTGTTTGCTCGGACCAATCCGCCGGGGATCGAGATACCGGATGACGTTCCTTGTCCAGCGATGCCGGTATTGGCGACACTGCCTGAGATGTTCAAGGTGATCGCCGAGAAATCGAGACCGGAAACCGTCGGTGCCGAACCATTGATACGCGTTCGTGCGCCGTTGTAGCCGATTTTGAATTCATTTATGAGAGTGCCGTCGCTCTTCAATATCGACTGATATCCCGCGACACCGTTCTGCGGAACAGCTTCGATGGTGACAACGCGGCCCGAAATACCTTCAGGAGAAATGTCCTTTCCTTCATCGCGGAAGAAACGGAAATAGACCTTGTTGCGTGTGTTGATATGGTAATCGAAACGAGCGGCGTATGCCTTTTCATCAACTCGTTCGAGATCCTGAAGCTGCAGGATGTCGAAGCCGTTTGCAGCTGAGGCTCCGGGAATCACGACCGCATTTGCCGAACGGAATGCCTGTATATACGGCTGAATTGCCGGATTCACCGGTGTCGATGTTCCGGGGATCAATGCCCCGGGCTGTGCGAGAGAAAGGCTCGGTGCTGCCTCGACAAAGTTTAGGCCAAATCGTCCGCGATATCGTTCATAGCTTCCGAAAAAGAAAAGCTTGTCCTTGATGATCGGCCCGCCGATCGAGCCGCCGTACTGGTCGAGCTGAAGTTTGCTCTTTTCGAGCCCTGGCGTGGAGTTCTCAAAAAAGTTGCGTGCATCGAGAGCATCGCGTCGGATGTATTCGAAAACCGAGCCGTGGAATTTGTTTCCGCCGGACTTGGTCACGACACTTATCTGGCCGCCGGTACCTGTACCGAATTCGGCCGGGAAGTTGCTGGAATCGACGCGAAACTCCTGAACGTTCTCAAGGCTTGACTGAAGACGGAACGGAGACGGCACCTCACCGTTCAGGTTGCCCGGCGAAGCGTCAATGATCGCGGTGCCTTCGACGCCGTCATAACGTACCACGTTCTGCTGGTTGGCACGGCCCGAGAATCTGATATCCGCAAAGGTGCCGGTGCCGCTGTTTACGCCGCCCGGTGCCTGAAGGTAGAGTTGAGACAACTGACGTCCGTTGATCGGAAGGCCTTCGACCTCGCGCGGATTAACATTTGCGCTCAAACTTGCAGACGAGGTATTTACGACGGCGTCTTCACCAGAAACGACATCAACTTGAGCCGTAACGCCCTGTGCCTGCAGCTTCAATTCAACGTCGATCTGCTGGCCAACCTGAAGCTCAATGTTCTTTTTAGTGGCAGTTTCAAAGTTGGCCGCCTTTGCCGAGACCGAGTATTTGGTCGGCTTTAATGCAACTACGAGAAAAGAACCGTCGGCCTTTGTCGTTGTCGTACGGGCTTCGCCTGTGGCTTCGTTTGTTATTGTAACGGTCGCACCCGGGACGACACCGCCAGCGGTGTCCATTACCGAGCCCGCTATGCGTCCCTGTTCGCTCTGTGCCGACGTGAGACCCGCAAAACAGACCAACGCTGCAAATATTGTGCTAAATACTCTTCGAGAAACGTCTAGTTTCATCATAACTCCTCAAATTAATTCCGTTTGATATCGTGGTGGCGAGGCGGGCTTTAGTTAGGATCCACCCGCCTCGCTGCTATCTAATTTTTCTCAGGATTGCAAAGGTGAGGATAGGTAAGAGAAGTTAACGGTGTGTGAAGCACCTGTTAATTAAGTGTTAACTATTATGGGTGGGTACTAACGGATCAGGCTTTGTGCCGCGGCTTCTCCGGTCTCGATCGCGCCTTCCATAAAGCCCTGCCAATCGGCGATATGTTCGCCGGCGAAAAGCACTTTTCCGTGCGGGCGAGCGAGGATCGGGCGAATGCCGAACCATTGGCCGGGACGATAAAGAGCATATGCACCTTCGGTAAATTCGTCGCGCTGCCAGGCATAGGAGGCGATGCCGCGGGCGAGCGACGGTGCTTGTGCGTCGAAGTCTACAAGATCGCTGGTGATGACATTCATCCGACGGCGGTCATCTTGCGATGCGAGAACATCGGCTTTTTCGCCGATCGCATAGGCGGTCAGAATGCCTTCCCGTCCGGGTTGGTTCTGTGTTGAGTGGAAATAGTAATGCGAGGTGGTATCGGAAACCATCGAAAAGTTCTCGTCCTTCCAGAATCTCTCTGAATAAAGAACTGAGTTTTTGATGATCCGTGCGTAGGTCAATTTCTGTGCGGCCTCGGCCTGAACAGCCGGGAGTGGAGGATCGAACTTGATCTTTCGAAGGCTGGCGATCGGAGCAGTGCAGATGACCGCATCACACGATATTGTTTCGATCGAACTGGACCGAACACTTGTTACCCTGACCGATCCGCGAGGTTTTTGGTCGATCGATATGACCTTCCTTTCAAGGTGAATGTTTTCGGATCCGATACGTTTCGAAAATTCCTGAACAAGCCGCGAATTGCCGCCGGTCATTTTGTAATCCATTTCATTCTTCGGGCTGGACTCGGCGTATTCGGCCAGCGCCGCGAAGGCGGAAACATGTCGGATCGATTCACCGAAATCTGTACTGTCTGCAAGGTCGCGAAGTATGAGGTCGTCGCGAGTGAAACCGATGTCGGAAAGATGCCGCCACCAATCCACGCGGTCGAGCCTGTTCTTTTGCATCACAGTCAGCTTCTCATAACCGGCGATCATCTTGTCGAACGCGGCACGTGCCTGCGGCGACAAACCCCATTGCCCGGGGCGCGACACCTTGCCGTTTTGCAGCAGATAGTCGTCAAACTGATGTTTTTGGAGAGGGATGCCGAAATCATGACAAAGAGCTTTAAGCCGTTCATGGCTTTCGCCGACCCATTCGGCGCCCAGTTCGCAAACAAGATCGGGATTTTCAGGTAGTCTGTGGGAAAATACACGGCCGCCGATACGGCTGCGTGCTTCGATAACCGTAACTTCCCAACCGGAGTTTTTGAGTTTGAACGCGGCCGAGAGCCCGGCAAGGCCCGCACCGATCACAACGCATTTCTTCTTCCGCTGGGCGAAGGCGCCAAACGGCATAGCCGTAAGTGCGGCTACCGCGCCGGCGGAACGTAGAAAATCGCGTCGTGAGAATCTGTTTGCCATCAGAACTAAGGATCAGTATCAGATCTCGTCGACAAGACGATCGATTAGTCCCATCAATTGACGGATCACCTCGTTCTGGTTTTGGATTATCGACCCGGCAATCGGAAGGGTCGGAACGGTGACCATAGGTCCCATGACCTGAAAGGCGGCCTGGTTAAGCTGACCGGTCATTGAGCTTATACCGCTAAGTACACCTTTCAGCCCGTCAATTTCGGCTTTGAACATCGCCTTCTTTGCAAGATCCATAATCCTCGATTTCTCCTTAATTACTTTTGCGGGAGTTTAGCACAGAAAGTCTATGATGTCTGACGCAACCGAGCCCTCGCTATTTTAAGAACGTATATCGGCGGATATCGGGCGGTTTGGCAAACAGTTCGTCAGATCTTGACTGAAGTTCCTTGAGATGTGGTGTTTGAAGGTGTACGTCGAGCGCGGTATCGCTCGTCCATTCCTCGACGAAGGTGAAATCTGTCGGATCGGCGTTGTTCTGCATTAGCTCATACAAAATACAGCCTTCTTCTTTGCGCGTCGCATCTATGCATGCTTCAAGCGCGGCGCGCGTTTCCGCTATCTTGTCGGGTCTTGCGGTCAGGTGTGCGACAACACGGATAGTATTTGACATTAAATGATTGTTGTTACGATCTCGCGAATGCTTCGTTGAAGTTCGCGGTCGTCCGTTATCGGCGAGCACATCGCGACGTCAGCTGCATCGACCGGCGCGATGCCCTTTGCGATCATCTGTGCGGCGTAAATGAGCAGACGCGTCGAGACACCTTCTTCCAATCCATGTCCACGCAGATTGCGGACCTTATGTCCGATCTTGACGAGGTCAGCTGCCATTTCCAGATCGATGCCGCCTTCTTTTGCTACGATCTCGGCTTCGGCCTCTGCGTCCGGATAATCGAATTCCATCGCGACGAAACGCTGCCTTGTGGACTGCTTCAGATCTTTCAATATCGACTGGTAGCCCGGGTTGTAAGAGACCACAAGCATGAACTCGGGCGGTGCTTCGATAACCGTACCGCGTTTTTCTATCGGAAGGCGACGGCGATCATCCGTCAGTGGATGAATGATAACGACTGTGTCCTTACGGGCCTCGACCACCTCGTCCAAATAGCATATCGCACCGGCGCGCACAGCCGAGGTCAAAGGCCCGTCGTGCCAAACGGTCTCTTCACCCTCAAGCAAAAAGCGTCCGACGAGGTCAGTCGACGACAGGTCTTCATGACAGGCAACGGTGATCAAGGGACGGTTGAGTCTATACGCCATATACTCAACGAAACGCGTCTTGCCGCAACCGGTCGGGCCCTTGAGCATAACGGGCAGCTTTGCTGCGTATGCCGCTTCAAATAGCTCAACTTCTTGTCGGACAGGCAAATAAAAAGGCTCGTCCGTGACTTTGTATTTCTCGACCGCTAGTTCCATGAAAACATTTACTCAGTAAATGGAGATTATGATATATTCGACGTCGCTTTTCCAGAATACCGGATATTAGAACGGAGGCAGCCAATGTCAGTTCCACACGTTGCGTCGACCATCACACGTCCGCTTTGTCTAGGAAGTTCCGGAGAATCTGTTCGCACGCTGCAAAACTTGCTCAATGGTTCGCAACTTGCCGTTGGGCCTAAGCTCCTGGTCGATGGCCGCTTCGGCAAAATGACGCAGATAGCATTGATCGCATTTCAGAGAAGAAAGGGGTTAAGGGCTGACGGTGTGGTTGGACCAAAAACTGCTCATGCCCTTGGGATGGTATATCGGCCTATCGACGAACGGCCTTACACGATAGGTTACGACAAACCGTCATTACCGGCAGCGACACCGCCAATGGCGGTCATTGCCGAAGCGATACACGCAGGGATGGACAAATTCAAAGAAAGGATCGGAGACGATTTTTGGATGGCTTTTTCTGACCCAAATAATGATCCTTACTATCAAAGATTGATGGCTCGAGTGTTTGCCGATAATCCGTCGATCAGCAAGCAACAGTTCAGCCAGCGTATTTTGCGTATTCAAGACCT
>CAYTDJ010000022.1:7276-13912 GCA_964436265.1 uncultured Chloracidobacterium sp.
ATACAAATGGTATTTCAGTCATTGGAATACAACGATCTGTTCAAACCGCAGAAACCTGTCGACCGGCCGTCTTTGGATTGGATAAAGAACTTTCAGTTCCAGCACCAGATCTGACCTATTTTTAGGCTTTGAATCGGGACCAATCGCCCCATACCGCACAGGTAACGCCGGCAGATTGGATGTTGAAGAAAAGCGTTTTGCCGTCACGTGAAAACGTGGTGCCGGCGAACTCGCTTCGCGGACTCTTCTCGTAGATGTTCACGGCGAAGTCCGCGATCCGGCCGTCCGGCGTAAGGATGCGGACGAGGTTCTCCGGTGTCCCGCCCTCTCCAACATAATCGCTGTCTTCGCAAACAAAAAGCAGTTCACTTTTCGGCATCATGCAGATGTTGTCCGGCATGTCGAGGAGTTGCCGGCTAGGCGATTCGAACAGAAGTGTTAAACGTCCTTCGTCCTTGGAGGTCGCTTCGTATTTCCATATCTGCCCGCCTCGGCTGTCGCCGCCGATCGTTGCCGTAAAATAAACCGCGGCTTTCTTATCAGCACATATACCTTCGAGCCGCCCGAACGTCGCAGCACCTTTTGCTTTTCCCTGTTTATAGACGGAAAGGGTATCGACATCAGCTGACGCGGGATCAGGATCGTCGATCGTTACCCAAGTCGCAGCCATCGACGAACGCATTGTCTGCTTTGTGCGAGTATCGTAGTCCGGCTTTCCTTTTACGGCGAGCATTTGGAGCGTGCCGCCTTCGGCGAGGCGTTTGTTTCGTTTCGGAAGAAACCGATACAGGCCGCATGTCGCGAAATCTTCGGTGAGGTAAACGACCCCTGACTTGGGATCGACCGCTACGGCCTCATGTTCGAATCGTCCCATTGCTTTCAACGGAACAGGAGGAAGATTGTTATTCGCAGAAGCGGAAACCTCAAAGCAATAACCGTGGGGTTTCGGGAATCCTCCGGTCTTGTTTCCCTTGGCGTCGGTACGGATCGTAGGGCCAATGGTAGTCTCTTCGCAGGATATCCAACTTCCCCATGGCGTCGGACCTCCGGCGCAATTGACCAGCGTTCCCGACAAGCTCACAAAGTCGCGAACTATGAGACGTGTCTTAGGATCTATGATAAGCGTCGTAGTTCCGCCGCCGCAGGTTTCATCATAGTGATTCGCCGCGCCGATCGCGCTGCCGGGCCGGGGAATGCGTCCGCCGGTCACTTCATGATTGCGGACCAGGCGAAGCTCTTTGCCGACTTTGAATGTTGCCATGCCATCGTGCGCTCGCGGGGTGATCCGTCCGTCGGACAACTTATCTCCGGCTTTGCCGATGACGGTGTATTCAAATCCCTTTGGCAGTTTCAGAACTATCTCACCGGTGTTCTTTGCAGGCGTCGGAAAAAGTTCACCGAACCCAAATGCTCTATACTTTGAAACGTCTCCGGTCTGACCGAGGACTTCGGCGCGGCGTCCAAGACTCGAACACGCGACGGCAAGGCTGCCGGAAAAAACGCCTAGGTTGGCGATGAACGATCTTCGGTCCATATGTGAGGCGGTTTGTGATCTCCTAAACTTTAAGATAGACCTCTCGTATTAAATTTTCAATAATTCCTAAAAATGATCGAAATAATTCAGGCGGAGACAGAGCAGCAGATCGCTGAAGCAAAGGCGATATTTCGAGAATACGAAACATGGCTCGGGATGAGCTTGTGTTTTCAGGGCTTTGAAGAAGAGCTGGCAGGCTTACCCGGAAAATATGCGCCGCCAAACGGTCGATTGTATCTCGCATACTCTGGCGACGAGGTCATTGGCTGTATCGCCATGCGCGAGATCGAACCCGGCATTTGCGAGATGAAACGGCTCTATCTGCGTGAAGCGGCGAGAGGAAAAGGCGTCGGTAACCAATTGATCGAACTCGTGATCGGAGATGCGAAATCAATGGGTTACGAGAAGATGCGGCTTGATACCTATCCGCCGAAAATGGGAAAAGCCGTTGACCTTTACAGATCGCACGGCTTTTACGAGATCCCTCGTTACTACGACAACCCGAACGAAGACGTTCTATTTATGGAAAAGTCACTCTGATCACATTCCTTGTCCAAAGCTTCCGTACGATTCAGGTGAAGGCGGTTCGTAGCGGAATGCGGTCGAAGGGCCTAGATCCGGAAAGACCTGCCGATAAGCAAATGCCCAGGAAACCCATACGACAGGAAGTACAAAAAACATTCCGATACATAGCGCGATCGCACCGACGATCATCAGCAGGCCGCAGAGAATTGCGAGCACGATCAAACCGCCGACATTTGACCAGGACGCACGAATGCTAAGCTTTAACGCGTCACCGATCGAGATGTCGTTATCGACGACGATCGGGACAACAAATGCAAACGAAATAGCCCACAAGATCGAAAATATAAAAAGCACGACCCCGACAATAATAATGGCAACAAGATAGCCGCCAAGAATGGCAATATCCGGATCAGCTGCCTGCTGGAAAAAGTCAGCTCCACGTGTGCCGCGAGAACGTGTGAACGAATCAAGACCGACATTCCCGACGCGGATCGTAATATCAAACAACTGGTAAATGATACCGGGGACAGATTGGATAAGTCCGACGACCATAAGCGGAACGAATTTTTCAAAGCCTTTGAACATCATCCCGAACTCGACGGGTTCGCCGCGCATCGCACGCAGAGAAACAAAATATAGGCCGCCCATAACCGGTCCCATGAGAAACACATTAAGACACGGGATACACGCAACGAGTACATAGGTAAGCAGCGCGATGCCGAAATACATCCAGTAATTCGGCTTGATCAGTTCCCATGCATTGCTTAGACATCCAGAGGCATCGATCACGCCTTTGTAATATTGCGGAATTGTCATAATTGAAGCACCGAGTGAATTTGGAACTCTATGATTCTAGACGCTAAGGCATTGTGTAGCAACAAAAAATCCGGGAAACACACACGGCATTCCCCGGACTAATTTCTTGCCGCTTACAGTAGGATCACTGCGTCGGCTTTCGCGGCATTTTGTCGTCCATCATCGCCGTTTGGTAAACGAACGTTGCGAGGATGATCGCCATTTGCTTCATGTCATCGGACTGAATACGGTCAAAAACGTCCATATTCGAATGGTGCGTTCGAGTGTCATATTCGACGGCGTCCTGAATGAACTGGAATCCGGGAAGTCCGATCGCGTCAAAGGCAAGGTGATCGGTACCGCCCGTGTTCGACAAAGTAAGAGTATTCGCACCCATATTCAGATCCTTGTTCGGATCGAAATTCGGGTTGAACCATTTCGGATCGCGAAAGGTGCTGAGCCATGTGCGGAATATCGGTCGAACAGCTTCGTTGCCCTGCATATAAACGCCGCGGATCTTGCCGGTGCCGTTGTCGATATTGAAGTACGCTGAGAACTTATCGTACTCAGGAAGTTTGGTTAACGGCAATGCGGCCTGTCCCTGACCGCCGCCGCCACCGCCAAATGCGGGTGTAGTTCCGTCGCCGCGATATCCAAAATGTTGTCTGACGTAAGCTCGCGAACCGAGTAGGCCTTGTTCCTCACCAGACCAAAGTCCAATTCGGATCGTACGACGTGGTTTGAGGCCGAGCGTCTGAATAATTCGCATCGCTTCCATCATGACAGCACAGCCCGCGCCGTTGTCGGTCGCGCCCGTTCCTGAATGCCATGAATCGAGGTGTCCGCCAAGCATTACGACTTCATCGGCCTTATCGGTTCCCGGGATCTCCGCGATGGTGTTATACGCGTTCGGGTCGCTATCTTGAAATTCAACCGCAAGGTCGATCGTCATTGTGACCTTCTCACCTGCATCGACCATGCGGGCGACGCGGTTGAAGTGTTCGACGCCCGCGCTGATCTGGATCGGGACGTTCGCTTCCTTGCTGCGGACATTTGGATTCGGCGTTCCGGGTGCCGGAGGTGTTGCCGGCGGAACAACAGCGGCGCTTTGAACGAAGATAGTACCTCCGTCACCACGTGCAGAGTCTATAAGGATCGCTGCCCCTTCTTCTGAAAGAAAGCGCATACGCTGAGCGTTGAACTGCTGCGCCTGAGCGAAATTCGCTGGAAGGCCTGCCGGCGGTCCTGCAGGTGTCTGCGGCCTCCGCGGAGCCGCCGGATCGGGCGCGTCCGCCATGTCGAGAAGTTCCTTTTCAGAAAAACGCTTTCCGGGAGCTTCCATCCATGCCTTAACGTCTCTAACCGGACCGATCAACACGATCTTGCCCTTAAGCTTACCTTTGTACTGTTCGAGGTCCTCGGCTTTGGTCGCGTTAAAACGAACGACCTCGCCCGTGTAAGCCGTGCCCGGGTTTGCCGGTGCAGCAGGAGCTTTGGTCTTTGCCTTCTTATCGGCAGGCGGTGGAGGCGGGAGAAGTTTGTCGGTGCCGGGTGACCAAGCCTTTGGATAGGAAATGAACGGAAATGCGGTTGGGCCGTCAACCATCGCCGTATATCGTTTTAGCGTCCAGCCGCGTCCAAAAGGACCCCAGGATTCGAGGTGAGCGTTTTGCATACCCCATCCGGCAAGCGTGTCACGTGTCCATTCATTGGCGCGCTTCATTCCGGGCGAGCCGGTAAGTCGAGGGCCGATGACGTCAGACATATAGCTGAGCGTCTTCATTACCTGAGATCGGTTTAGCCCCTCATCCCTGATCTTGTCGAAGACATCTGCCGGGACAACATAGATACTCGCCGGGTTGAATGATGCGGGCGACGATACTTGAGCTGATTGAGCCAACGCAAACGTCGGCATCAGCAGTGCGTAGGCAAATAAAACGCCTATTAACTTGCGTCGTAACATTTCTTGATTCTCCTGAGAAGTGCGAAGTTTCGTATGGTTAACCTGCAGTATACAGTGAAAAGCTGAATAATGTTTCAGATTTTGGATTAGAAAGTTCTGCGATCGCGGCTATTTGAGCGAGGTTAGCCGCAAAGGCACTAATAAGGTCGTCAAATTGTTGACCAGGTCAATGTGTACGCCGGCGGAACGTTTTTTAGAACAAGCTGGCTGCGTTTCGATTTGCCGTAACGGTTTCGCATGCGTTCACGCAGTTTAAGAGCGGGTGGAAGATAATAACCGTGGGCGTACTGGAAAAGCCGCAGGGTGCAGCCGTCTTCCATGAACATGTCGATCTGTTTATATATCTCTTCCGTAACGACCTTTGGCAGCGAAACGAACGGCAAACAGCATACCAGGTACTTGACCTTTCCGAGGCCCGAATCCTTGTGGATCTTATATGCTTCACATGCGTTTCCCTGGATTATGTTCAAATGAGGATACGTAAGCCTAAGCGTTGCGTGCAATTTCTCATCGAGTTCGAGCCCAAGATAGCTCTCACCGTCAGGTAAAATGGGTTCAATGAACTTCGTAATTGCACCCGTTCCCACACCGAGTTCGAGAATGATGTTCTCTTTGTCAGGCCTAAGGCCGCTGATCATGGTATTTGCAAGTTCGGGTGAACTCGGAGCGATCGCGCCGACCTTTGTCGGGTTTTTCAGGAAAGCGTGCAAAAACTGTAAATTCTCTTTCATCTAAAAGCTATACGGCCGGAACACCTTTCTCTGTTCCGCTCGTTTTTGACGTTTCGGAAGGTTCGACCGTGATTTTATAACCACGATCCGCTTTTTTGCAATACCTTACAGTGCCTTACTGCCTCATCGCGTTTCTTCCTGCGGCCCTTTTTGTGGATGGTCTCGTTTTCTTGGTAAATGCTCCCGGTATCTCGGATTCGATGATCTTTTTCACATCTTCCAGCGTCAACTTAGCCGCATCCTCAGCCGTTGCACGAGTGCCGTCGGTCTTTTTCGGGATGTTGATCACCTTCTTGCCAAACTTAATAACAGGGCCCCATCGGGCATTCTCGACGGATATCTTCTCATCTTCCCACCGTTGGATGTAACGATTTGCTTCCTTGCTGACCTTTGCTTCGATCAACTCGTTCATCTCGTCCTGACTAAGGTTAGGAAAATCATAACGACGCGGCACGTTTATGAACATACCGTCCCATTTTATGAAAGGCCCGAATCGGCCTGAACCTTTTGTTATTGGTTTACCATCGTATTCGCCAGCCGGCGCATCCGCAACTTGCTTGGCCTTTATGTACTCGATCGCTTTTTCCGCGTCAACTGTTGAAAGGTCAGTGCCGCGGGGTATAGAAATAAATTCATCGCCCCATTTTACATAAGGCCCAAAACGTCCGACGTTGACAGACAGTTCCTTGCCTTCGTAAGTGCCCATTGCATCCTGCAATTTGAACAAGGTGAGTGCTTCTTTGAGTGTAATGGTTTCGATGCTCTGTCCTGTAGGGACTTTTGCAAATCTGGGTTTCTCTTCCTGGTCGGCACTGCCGATCTGTATTATCGGACCATATCGCGCCACACGTGCGATAACGGTTTTGCCGCTTTCTGGATCGGTACCAAGAATTCTTTCTCCCTTCGCACGCTCCGCGGTTTCGAGCGTGTTATCAACTTCCTTTTTGAAGGGCCAGTAAAACTCCTCGAGCATTTCGTTCCACTGAAGTTTACCCTCGGCAACCTCATCGAACTCTTCTTCTATCCTGGCGGTGAAGCTATAATCCATGATCTCGTCGAAGTATTGCTTCAGAAAATCTGTGACGACG
>CAYTDJ010000023.1:0-13875 GCA_964436265.1 uncultured Chloracidobacterium sp.
GCTTTTCCCGTCTCGACTAGCTTTACTCGCGAACTCGCTGCAATATCAACGGTGCCAATGTCTGGCACCGAAATACGCGCGCTTGACGCAGCGTCGGTCTCAAGAAGTTCTCCAACGGATATCTTTGCAGTGGCCGATCTATCGCCGACCTTTGGCGTTCCGGCGATGGTCTCCACCTGCCAGCCTTCCTTTGTTGTCGGTAGCGGTTGCTGGTTTGTGTTCGAAGTGCTTACGTTCGTTTCAGATTGGTCAGCAGGTATGTTGACCTCATTTCCGGCGTTCTGCGAAATGGTCTGCGAACTATTAACATCGGTAACACGGATCCTGTTTCCTTGTGCCGCATATGGAGATTCGCCATCAAACAAACCCACCCAAACGAGCACAAGCAACGTGGATACGGCGATCAGGGCAAAAGCAAATGAAAAGCCCTTACGCAAGTTGAAGAACGACGCTTCCGGTATCAAACCCATCTGCGGTGCAGTCTTCGCGTCGAGCGCATCGGCGATATTTGCCCACGCGGCATCCGGTGCGTCGGCCTGTTTTAACTCGGCCGCGAATGCAGCTCCCATCTTGATCAGATCGTGCTCGCGATGGCACTCATCGCATGTCATCAAGTGATCGGCGACGGCCAGCTGTTCGACGTCCGTCAGCTCATCATGAACAAACGCCGAAAGCTCCTCTTTGTAATGCTTCACTTCCATCAGAACCCCTTGACCTCTTCCCGCAGATGTCCGAGTTTCTCCGCGAGCATCTTGTGCCCGCGGTTCAGCCGGGACGAAATGGTGCCGACCGAACACTCCAAGACTCTCGCGATCTCCTGATATGACAACCCTTCAACGTATTTCAACAGTAATGGGAGCCGGTACTTCGGTTTCAAACTGCCTATTACCGCTTGCACTTCGACCGAGATCTCACGCGATCGGATCTTATCATCCAGTGCAAGTTTTACTTCGGGCTCCGCCCCGAAAAACCATTCTCCGAATCCGAAGAGGCGGTGTGTCTTTCGCGTTTCATCGATGCAGGCATTGACCGTCATTCTGTATAACCAAGTCGTAAGATCAGAATCGCCGCGAAAACTCATTTTGGTGAAGATCTTCAGAAAGACCTGTTGTGTTATATCTTCGGCCTTACTCTCATCTCCGCCGAAAAAGTTCAAAGCGATCGAGTAAACACGACGCTGGTGAAGAACGAAAATAGAGTGCATCGCCTCGCGATTTCCTCGCGTTATCTCGGCGATCATATCTGTCTGCGGCACTTCATCCGGCACTTGGGCGGCAAACTCCATGTTCAGCGAAAGTTCCGTCAAGTTTACTCTGATTTTCTTGTCATCGCCCAAACATCATTGCTGTAAACAAACTTTATCTCACCGTTCTCGGTATGCGACGATTTGCCGCCGGTGATGAAAAGCCGGCCGTCAAAGACCCATGCGGCGACCGCCCCGCGCGGCGACCACGGCGCCATCTGTTCGCTCCAATTGATCCCATCGTCGGTTACCCAGACCGCACTCGCAAAGCCGTTGCCTCGGTTCATTCCAACTAGCCAAAGCTTATTGTCGAATACTATCGGGGTTCCGCCCCACTTCTTGTCAAAGTTCGGTCGTTCCTGTTTCCATGTAACTCCGTCCAGAGTGGTCCAGATCTCTTTTGTCGAGTTGCGGTTGTTTTCTGTCTGTCCGTCAATAACGCTGCCGCCAAGCATCCAGATCTTGTCTTGAAAGACCGTTACGGCACCGGCATTTCTGGGTGACCATGGGGCGTTCGCGACCTTCTTCCAGATGACGCCGTCCGCAGAGTTCCACACATCGTTCTGATACGACTTACCGTCATACCCGCCTATCATCCAGATCTTATTGTTAAAGACGGCCGCTCCGTAAAAGATTCGCTTTGGTAAATTCGATGATTCGGCGACGGTCTCCCAATTCATGAAGTCTCGTGTTCGCACGATCTTCGTCGAGATCGTGAAGCTCTCGTAATTCCCTGTCATCGATCCAAGGGCGTAGATCGCTCCGTTGAACTGGACATATTTCAGGTATGCAGAGTTCAGGCCGCTATCTTGAAGCGATGTCCTGTTCCAATTGCAGCCGTCTTTCGACAGCCAAGCCCCGTTATTCAGTGCAACCATCCATTCTCCGACTACGAAGACCGGATAATTGTAGCTTTGTGGGAACTCAGCGGCCGGCGTAATGCTCTTCCATTCGTATGAACTGGCTTCAAGAGGACCTGTGGCCGATCCAAAGCAAAAGGCAAAGATCATAGAAACAAACAACATTGACTGCAACATCATTTCCTCTCCTTTTCTATAACCACGACGCAAGCGACGCCGCAATCGTCCTTTCCGATGATCTTCAGTGGCTCCTTGTTGGTGAAGAACTGACAAGCGATCGGCTTCATCAAAACGATTTCGGTGCCGACCGAGAGCGTACCTAATTGCACGAAAGAAACAAACAAGAACCTTATCTGCACACCTTCATTGTTTTCAGACCATTAATTGAATATTGCGCGTCGCTCTGAGGATCCCGTCTTTTCCTTTTTCAAATGAAAGAATCGGATTAAAACCGCCCCGTTTTCCCGCTTCGCTTCGCTCTCGCGGCGTGATCAGGCGGTCACCCTCAAACAAGATCGAGTCGATCCAGTCTTCTCTGGTTGTTTCGGTCGTTACCGTCATATGAATATGAGCCGCCCACCGGTTTTCCGGATAAGGCGCAGGCTTTATTGTTTTGAATGAAAACCTTCCATTACTATCGGTCAACAACCAGCCGCGATAGCGACCGTGCCTGTGTTCATCCTTGCGGCGGCCATAAAATCCCTCAAGATCTGTGTGATACAAATAGATAAGAGTGCCTGCGGCTGCAGTCTTGCCGTCTGACTGAAATACGGTTCCTGAGATCTCGATCGAGTCGCCCTTGTCTGTTCCGTTTGAAAGGACCGTACTGCTCGAAACGGTTTCAGGTACGTCGCTCGCGCCGGTCCAGTTATCAGAAACTCCGTTTCTCCGTAAGCGAGCAAGCAGAGTGTCGCCTGCGATTTGTGCGACGGTCTCAGCCCGACAGCTTGTAATCAGCGGCAATGCTGTCACAGCGACCGCCGCTTTCCGTAAGAAATCTCGCCGGTTTTCATTTATGATGTTCATCGATTTGCCTCGCGTTTCACGATTTGTCGATAATTAGACGGAACGCCCCGGCGTCTTCTTCCAAAAAATGATCGAGACCGAACGGCTGAAATTCAGAAGATTGACATTCGACGATCTTCCTTTGCTGATCGAGCAACGTTCCGATCCGGAGGTAAATAAATATCTCGGCGGCATACGGCTTCAGAATCCAGAAGCGATCGAAAAGCGGCTTAAATTCTACATTTCATGCTATGAAAAATTCGGGTTCGGCAATTGTGCGATGATCTGGAAAGAGGACGGCCGCGTAATCGGCACTGCCGGCCTTCAGCCGCTCGAAAACACAGGAGAGATCGAGGTCGGCTACAGTATGATCAAGGAATTTTGGGGACGCGGAATCGGCACCGAGGCCGCACACGGATGGCTGGAATACGGATTTAATGTGGCTGGACTGGAACGAATCGTGGCGGTCGCGATGGTGGGAAACGCGGCCTCTCGGCGGATAATGGAAAAACTCGGAATGAGGTTTGAAAAAGACGAGATGCACTATGATGAACTTTGTGCGTATTACGGTATCTCAAAGCAAGAGTTTTTTGCGAGGCAGTATTAAATGACGAAGTTTCTAAAGCTGGCGTTCGCCGTTCTGTTGTTCACTTTTGCGACTTTTTCCCAAGTACCCGAAAGCCGATGGGCGACTCTGGACGGCAGCAAGATCCACTATTACGAAACCGGCAGCATAACTGCGAAAAATGCGATCGTATTTATTCACGGATGGTCTTGCAACGCCGATTTTTGGAAGGAAAGTTACAACGCCTTTCCGAATTATCGCGTTATCTCGATCGATCTCTTGGGCCACGGTAAAAGCGACAAACCGTATGTGGCCTATTCGATGGAAGTTTTCGCGAGGTCGGTGGAAGCGGTCTTGACCCAAGCTAAGGTCAAGAAAGCGGTCCTTGTAGGACACAGCATGGGCACGGTTGTCGCCCGACAGTTTTATAAGCTCTTTCCCGCAAAGACCCTTGCGATCGTGATCGTTGATATGCCCGTGAAGCCCTTCGGCACAGCCGAGGAAATGGAGAAATTTGCCGAATCGGTAACTTCAAACTATCCGGAAAGCACCGAGAAGTTTGTTGATGGAATGGTGGCTCCGATCGACGATAAGGAAATGCGGGCTTATGTCCGAAGGACGATGCTTTCTACTCCGAAGCATGTTGCTGTAAGTGCAATGAATGAGATCTTCGATATGAAGAATTGGGATAGCGGGACAATTGACGTACCTGTGCTCGCAATTGCATCAAAGTCGGAGATGTGGCAGCCGACCAAGGACGATTTCACAAAGGTCGCACCAAAGGTCGAGTTTCAGCTTTGGACGGATGTAAGTCATTTTCTTATGATGGAACGCCCCGCTCTATTTAACGGACAGTTAAAGGGCTTTGTTATGCGGAACAAACTTTTGTAGGCAATTTGATCTCGCAAAGGATGCAAACAAGCTATCCGAAACTCATTTTCGCTGTGCTTCTGACGATCTACTTTTTGTGGGTCGCGTACGATCCGATGCAGGGGAGCTTTCTAGACCTTGTTGACCTGCCGATACATGAAACTGGACATCTACTGTTTCGCATTCTCGGCGAGTTTATGGGAATCGCGGGCGGTTCGCTTTTTCAAGTGATTTTTCCCGCTGTCTTTGTCGGGTACTTCATTTGGCATTACAAATACTATTCTGCTGCGATAGTTTTGTTTTGGGTCGGCCAGAGCATCCTCAATGTTTACGTTTACGCAGCGGACGCGGTCGTGATGCAGCTCGTTTTGACAAGCGGTTTTACCGGCAGCGAGGGTAGTTTTCATGACTGGAACTACATGCTCACTTCTTTGAGTTTGATCGATCATACAAAGAGCATCGCCGGAATGATCAGATTATTTGGCACGCTTACCATAGTTGCCGCTTCTGTGTTGTCGGTCTATTTTTCGTTTCAGCCGCCTGTCGAAGATCCTGAAGAGCTATGACAACAACCCTGATCACAGGCGCATCCAGCGGCATCGGCGAAGCATTTGCTCGGAGGCTTGCTGCCGAGAAACATGATCTTTTTCTCGTTGCTCGGACTGAGGATAAGTTGCGTACGTTATGCGAGGAATTATCCCTTAAGCATGGTATTACGGCCGATCATTTCTCTATCGACCTTAGCGAAGCAGGTTCGGATCTCAGATTGTTTGAAGAAACCCAACGACTCGGACTCTCGGTTGACTGGCTTATAAACAATGCCGGATTCGGTTCGATGGGAGATTTTGTACAACTGGATGTTGATCGAGAACTTGAAATGGTTCGGCTTAATATCGAAGCCTTGGTAGCTTTAACGCACCGATATCTAAGAGGAATGCGCGACCGCGAACACGGCTTGATTATCAATGTGTCGTCTACGGCGGGCGAACAACCGATCCCGTTTATGGCGACCTATGCGGCTACAAAGGCATTCGTAACTTCGTTTTCAGAAGCGACCGCAGAGGAGAACCGCCCGTTCGGGGTTCAAGTAATGGCGCTGTGTCCCGGTTCAACTGAGACGAATTTTTTTCAAGCTGGTAATATTAACACCTCGTTCGCCTTCAAAGGTCAGCAAACTCCGGAGGAGGTTGTTGATGCGGCTCTTGCCGCGGTTGGAACAAAAAGGGTCAAAGTCGTGTCTGGATGGGTAAATTGGATCGTCGCGGCAGCTTCGGCAGCCGTTCCTAATTCGTTGATAACCCGCGGCATCGCAAAAAAGTTGCGCACTATTTATCAGAAACAGAAGTAAACAATGAGATTTACTGTATTAGGCAGCGGTTCAACAGGAAACGCGGTGTTGATCTCCAGCGAACGTACGAACGTTTTGGTCGATGCTGGAATGAGTGCCCGAGAGATCCTACGCAGACTTGCTGCAGTCGGCGTTGACCCGGACGAACTTGACGGCGTTCTGATCACGCATGAGCACAGCGACCATGCGGGCGGTTTGCGTGTGCTTTTGGCGGCAATTAAATGTCCCGTTTTTATATCCGGCGAGACCGAGGACGCTTTCTACAGCACGCGGAAGGGAGTACAAAACGGAGAAAGCGAGTCCGCGAAACGAAAGGCTGCACTTTCGGGGCGATCCATTGCGATCGAATCATCCAGGGAGTTTCGCATCGGGGACATCGACTTCGAACCGTTCTCCGTTCCACATGATGCAGTCGATAATTTCGGGTTTGTTGCGAGACGTGACGGCGTGCGGGTCGCCACTCTAATGGACTTTGGCCATATCACGCCATTGATAAAAGAAAAACTAAATGGCTGCGATGCGATCGTTATCGAATCGAACCACAGCCGAGATATGCTCCGCGCCTGCTCGGTCTACTCGTGGGACTTGAAGCAGCGGATATTCTCAAACACCGGACACCTCTCAAACGAAGATCTGGCAGACTGGATCACTAACGATTTTGACGGCTCGGCCCGTCATATTGTGCTTGCGCATCTTTCGCAGCGTGCGAATGATGCCGCCTTAGCCCGGATAACTGCAGAAACGGCACTTCAAATGCGAGCTCCACTTTTTAAGGCGGAGACGACGATCACCCTTTCAACACATAATGAACCGACCGAGTGGTTCAAGTTTTGATCGCACAGATCAGTTGCCGACCGCGTGAATCAAACTCGATATCTTTGATGTTACGGGTCCGCTTCCTCGGCTATAGTTCGACATAACGACCGCAGTCCAGCCTGAACCGATATACATATCGAGGTTTGAGCTGATTCCGGGAAAACCGCCACTGTGTCCGACAACGTTCCTCTCGGCGTCGATAGAGAATCCGTAGCCATATTCAGGGGAATTTAGTTCGGGTTTTGCCGATGCTATGAGCTTAAATGAGGCCGGGCTTATCAGCTTCCCCGACCGAAGTGCCTGGTCAAATTTCATCAGGTCTTCTACGGTTGAATATCCGCCGCCCTGGGGTCCGCCACGCATAACGTGGGCAAATATGTTGTTGCTCCATTCGATGCCCGAATCCGTATAGCGCTTATCGTAACCTACGGCGAGATTTTGGTTCACTTTGTCCAGTTCATAACAATCGGTATTGATCATACCCGCTGGTTTGTAGATATTCTCACGGACATAGTCATAATAAGACTTACCTGATACGATCTCGATCACCTTTCCAAGCACCATCATTCCCGTGTTGCTATACTGCCATCTTGAACCCGGTTCGAACTGAACATCCTTCTCGTCCTGCCGGACCATTGCCATCATGTCATCAACCGTCCGAAGATTCGCACGCGACATGTTTTGGTAACGCTGGGAAAAGTAGCCGCCAAGACCCGATGTGTGCGTTAACAGATGCTTTATCTGGATCTTCTTGGCCGCATCCGGATTAGGGAAATCTGGAATGAACTTTGACAGCGGATCGTCGTATGTGAGCTTTCCCTTTTCAACCAATTGGGCGACCGCTACGGCCGTGAACATCTTGTTCATTGATCCCAAGTTGAATTTAGTGTCGATCTTATTCGGAACGCCAAAGTCCTTGTTTGCCGATCCAAAGGCACCTTTGTAGAGAACTATGCCGTCCTTTGCGAGCAATACACTGCCTGAAAACAGGTTTTCGGCAGCGAGCCTTTTGAGAAAATTCTCGAGTTCCGCGACGGCCTCCTTTTCACTAAGCTTTTTTGCGGTGGCATCTTCCGGCCGCTTTGCCGGACGCAACCCTATACCTGAGATCTTATATGGGATCTCAGTTTCAACACGTACCAGAAGCCCGTCCCAATCGCCCGTGAGTTTGTTCTTCACGAGCGCGACCACTTCGTTCGGTCGCCATTCCTGGATTCCCTCAACCGTCATGCCGCGGCTGAAGTCGTGCTGTGAAGAAAGAAAATTCAGATGTGCTTCTATAGGAACTTTCCTGAATGTCTCGCTGAAATTCGCTTCGACAAATTTTCGATATTCAGCACGATCGCCAGTGGTAATAAATCCGGCGATCTCGTTTGCATATCGAGCGGCGGCGACCTGAGCCGCGGACGGTTGCCCAAATGTGACTCCGTAAGTACCTACGACCATCGCCAACAAAACCAAGCTCTTCACTATTCGATTAAACATAAATGACCCCAATTTCTACACAACTCCTGACCGAAATACGCATTTGGTCACTTTTTGTTCAAAAAAAAGATCGTATAAGGAGAAACGGCTACTCTTCAAACGAACTACGCACGTCGTGACGACCAGCTTGCGATCAGTGCGACGGGAAGCCCGACAAGCAAAGCGTGCCCGATGATACTGTTGGCGAACGATCCGGAGTCAAAAGGCGTAGAACGCCAGCCGATCGCCGAGAGCGGAATGACGACAAACTGCATTACAAAGTGAGCTGCGATGCCGTAGACAATGCCCGAAATTACAGGTTGCTTTATTAGAATCGGGATACGGCGAGAAAGCATTAAGTAAACCGTGGCAATGCAGAAAGCGACGACAAAATGAAGGAGAATGCCTAGCGAAGCGGTATTCCAACCTCCGGCCAGCGCCGCATCACGGCCGAGCAGGCCGGCGGCAACGCCCTGCCAAACCCGCTGAACGGTTATCCCAAAATAGTTCGGAAAGAAGATAGACGCGTCTAGAAGATCAAGAATTCCGATCGAAAGGCCGCCAAAAAGAACAGTTTCAAATAACCGCGGCCGAGCGGCCGCTCCGTTTTCTTCCATTTTGCCCCCTTGGCGCGGTTAGATTACACAACCCCGCGAAAGGTTTTCCGATGCAGGCGGCAAGGACCGTGTTCGCGAATGGCCGCAAAGTGGGCAACGGAGCCGTAACCTTTGTGTCCGGCGAATCCGTATTCGGGAAATTCAGCATCGTATTGTTTCATCAGATCGTCTCGAAATACTTTCGCAATGACCGATGCAGCGGCGATCGAATATGAGATCGAATCCCCTTTGATGATAGCCTTTTGCGGGAGGCTGCATTGTCGAAGTTGGAGTGCGTCAATCAGAAGATGATCAGGGGCAGGGGTGAGGCCGTCAATTGCTTTCAGCATCGCAAGTTTTGTGGCTTCGAGGATGTTGACACGGTCTATCTCGTCCGCATCAATGATGCCAACCGAATATGCGACCGCCGTTTGCCGGAGTTCTTCGTCGATCTCTTTTCGCTGACGTTCCGTGAGTTTCTTGGAGTCGTTCAGCCTTCTCGGGACCGGTTTGCTCTGATCAAGTATGCAAGCCGCCGCGACCACCGGGCCTGCAAGACATCCACGGCCGACCTCATCAACACCGGCGACGAACTGAAAACCCTCGCTTGCCGCCTGCTCCTCAAAATCAAAGCCGATGGTCCATACGGTCCGATCGGCTTGAAGCTTAAATCCCGTCACGGTCTAAATTCTATCACGGTTTACTTTTCACGAGTCCATATCCGCTGATGGGTTCCGTGATAAATCTCTCACCGAACCCGGCTATCATTGGCCGGCCCTTTGCGATCGCAGCTTGTACGGATGGCAATTTGAGCGATGCTTCGTGGCTTTCCTTACTTTCCCATACCTCGGTGATCCAGATTGCATTTGCATCAGTTGGATCGCTTGCGATTATGTAGCTAAGGCATCCGGGCATGGAGCCCGTTCCTTCCGAAAGGATCTTGGTCAGATCGTCTCGCTTCCCTTCCGCGGCGATCATCTTGCCTATCAAACCGTACATTTTCGAACCTCCGTGAACCGCTTCGGCAGACGGAAAGAGGGCGTACACGATAGTCGAAGCCGAAGCTGCAACGAATTCGCGACGCCCTAATTTCATAACGTCAAAATGAAGTTTATTTAGCTGCCTGCGCCTTATTACGCGTGTCCTTTTCCTTGATACGAGCAGCCTTGCCGCGAAGATCACGAAGGTAATAGAGTTTGGCACGGCGCACCTTACCACGTCGGACAACGTCGATATGATCGACGATCGTCGCATGCAGCGGGAAGATCCGCTCGACGCCAACTCCGAAGCTCACCTTGCGGACCGTAACCGATTCACGTGCTCCACCGTGTTTGCGCGCGATGCAAACTCCCTCGAAAACCTGCAGGCGTTCTTTGTTGCCTTCCTTGATGCGGACGTGAACCTTTACGGTATCACCGGGTTGAAATGCCGGAATATTCTCTTTTAACTGCGTCTTCTCAACTACATCTAGTCTGTTCATAATCGTTCGGCCAGAGGTCAATCAAAGTTACCGAGTCGCAGTGTCTCAGAGTTGCAAAGTTCATTGTTAACTCTGCAACTAAGAAACTCTTCTAACTTAGCGGACTTCATTCACTTTCACCATTTTCTCCTGTCAATAGATCTGGTCTAAACTTCCTTGTTTTTTCGAGCGCCTTTTCGTGACGCCATTTCTCTATCTCGGCATGATTGCCGTTTAACAATACTTCCGGGACTTTCATCCCTCTAAATTCTGCGGGCCTCGTGTAATGCGGACAATCCAGCAGGCCGTTCGAGAACGAGTCATTCTCTGCCGATGTCTCGCTGCCCAATGCTTCGGGCAAAAGCCGTATGATCGCATCGGTCAAGACGATCGCGGCCGGTTCCCCACCCGAAAGTACATAATCGCCGATGGATATTTCGTCGGTAACGAGCGTCTCGTTCACTCGTTCATCAACGCCTTCGTATCGCCCGCAAATTAGCACTAAGTGATTCGCACAGTCCGCGATCTCTTTCGCGAAGGCCTGTTTCAACGGCCGTCCCTGGGGTGAAAGCAAAATCACTTTCGTGCCCGCCGCATATTCTTCACGGTTCGAAGTTCCAAGAAGGTGCTCGATCGCGAGGAAGATCGGTTCCGCCTTCATGACCATCCCGTCGCCGCCGCCGAATGGACGGTCGTCGGTCATCTGGTGCTTATCGGTTGCAAACTCGCGGACGTCGTGGACATTGATCTCCACGATCCCGGCGAGTTTTGCCCGGCGAATTATTCCAAAATCAAAGACCTGTTCAAAAAACTCAGGGAAAATTGTGAGTACATCAATCTTCACCTAAAACTCCAGTAGACCTTCCGGCGGATCGATCACGATCCGTTTCTCTTTAATGTCGACATCGATGCAGATCGATTCCGCAAACGGCACCAGCAATTCTCTTTTTGCTCCATCGATAACCAGTATCTCAGTGCCGCCAGTCCGCATTAACTCACGGACCCTACCGATCGGATCTCCATCGGCCGTAATAACTTCACAGCCCTCAAGCTGCCAATCAAAGAACTCACCGTCTTCAAGAGCAACCGCCTCGGCCTCATCGACGCAGATCTCAGCGTTTCTTAACTCCTCAGCAGCTTCGATCGAATCAACACGATCGAATTTCAAAACGATCCGTTCCTTATGGAACCAAACGTCCTCGATTTTCAATAACCGTCGCTCTCCGGAAGGCAATACTGCACTGACGTCTTTTAGTCCATCGAATCGCTCGGGAAAATCCGTCAGCAAATCTCCGATGACTTCACCGCGAAGCCCACGCGGTTTTGCGATCCGTGCGATTGCTACAAGCTCGTCCAAGCTAATCTTCGATCAGATCAAGGTGATACCGCTTGCCGTGTTTTTGACCCGCATAAAAGAGCAAACTGCGGATCGCCTTTATCGTGCGGCCTTCGCGGCCAATCAGGCGTCCGTAATCGTCAGGAGCGACTCGAACCTCAAATTTGATGTTCTTGCCGTCACCGATCTCGTACACCTCGGCCAGATCGGGCGAGCCGACAATGCCTTTTACGATCCTTTCGATTGCTTCCTTCATCTATTCAGAACACGTAGTCCAGCCAGTCTGGAAAGTCTCGGATGTCTGAACTTCACAGACTTCCCAGACCTTCACGACTTCCTCGACTTATTCGCCTGCCGGATTGTTCTTGATCAGGCTCTTAACGGTTTCGGTCGGCTGAGCGCCGACGCCGACCCAGTACTGAATGCGGTCGTGTTTCAGGTTAACTTCTGCCGGGTTCAGCATCGGGTTGTATGTACCGAGATTTTCGATGTACGCACCGTCACGCTTTGAACGTTTTTCCTTAACCACAACGCGATAAAAGGGTTTACCCTTCGCGCCCATTCTCATCAAACTAATTGCTAGCATATTCTTATTTCCGTTTCTTGTGTCTTTTCTTCTTCTTGACCGATCTCGATCCTGAATCTTCATCGCCGCCGCTAGGTAAGCCAGGCATTCCGCCCATTCCAGGAACTCCCCCACCAAGCATTCCCCCGAGGCCGCCGGCAAGCCCACCCATCATTCGCTTGCCGAGACCAGCAAGCAGTCCGCCCTTATTCATCTGCGCCATCATTTTACGCATTTGCTCGTATTGGCGGAGCAGTTGGTTGACCTCGCCGATCGTCGTTCCTGAACCACCCGCGATACGTGTTTTGCGGGATGCGTCGATGATCCGGTGGTCGTTTCGTTCGGACCTGGTCATCGAATCGATGATCGCTTCGGTCCGCTTCATCTGATGATCGACCTCGGCGGATTGTTCGTCGCTGAGCTGCATGCCGCCGGTCATCTGTTCGGGAAGCATTTTCATCAGCTTTGACATCGACCCGAGCTTTTTGAACTGCCCGAGCTGAGCCTTAAAGTCTTCCAGCGTAAACTGGTTACGCGTCATTTTGGCGAGCTGGGCCTGGGCTTCCTGTTCGTCGATCTTGCCCTGGACTTCCTCGATCAGCGTGAGCACATCGCCCATTCCGAGGATACGCTGAGCGATGCGGTCCGGGTAGAATGGCTCGATCGCTTCGTATTTTTCACCGACGCCGACGAACTTCACAGGCTGGCCGATGACCTGGCGGATGGACAAAGCAGCACCGCCTCGGGCATCGCCATCCATCTTGGTCAGAACGACGCCCGTAACGCCGACGCGCTTGTGGAATATCTCGGCCGAATTGACGGCGTCCTGGCCGGTCATGGCGTCGGCGACGAAGAGGACCTCGATCGGCTTTGTCTCTGCCTTTATCTGTTCGAGCTCGACCATCAGCTCGTCGTCGATGTGAAGACGGCCGGCGGTGTCGATCATGAGCGTGTCAAAGCCCATGTCCTGCGCGTGCTTCATGGCACCGCGGACGAGGGTCATCGGGTCGCTCGATTCCTTATTCTCGTAAACCGGTACGCCTACGGCACTTCCGACGACGCGAAGCTGTTCGCGAGCGGCGGGGCGATAGACGTCAACCGAGACGAGCAGCGGTTTTCGCTCCTGATTATCGCGAAGCCAACGCGAGATCTTTCCCGTAGAGGTCGTTTTACCCGAGCCCTGCAGACCGACGATCATCACGACGTTCGGTATTTGCTTGGTAAAAACGAGCCGCGACGAGGTTCCGCCCATCAGGGCGACGAGTTCGTCATAGACGATCTTGACGACCTGTTCGTGCGGGTTTAAGCCCTGCCATACCTCTTGCCCCTCGGCCTTGGCCCGGACCGATTCGACAAAATCCTTTGCTACCTTATAGTTAACGTCCGCTTCGAGGAGCGCCATCCGGATCTCGCGAAGAGCCGCGTCCACGTGTTCGGGCGTCAACTTGCCCTGCCCACGCAGATTCTTGAGCGTTTTCTTGAGTTTATCGGATAAAGACTCGAACATATAGGTACACTTCGGCTACAAGAGTCGAAACTATAAATACTAGTGTTTTAGCCGTTAAGTGTCAAATTTTTGAAGCGTTTTAGGGGTGATAATACGGCCTCAAGGGGTCAACCGCCGGCGGGACTCAGCACGGGTTTATTTGAGCCGTTATCGAGCCCCCAAAGGCCGGCGGCTCGGTTAATACATTTCAGCGTCCGTCTTACGCCTCTAATATCTAACGATCTACGCGTTTTCATTAAAG
>CAYTDJ010000024.1:0-13153 GCA_964436265.1 uncultured Chloracidobacterium sp.
TTGAACATTCTCTTTTTCATATATTTTCTGTTGAATGAATTATTAAGAATAGGATACGAGTCCGGGGTTTAAAAGTCTCGGTTTACGCGAACCGTATTCGGTACTAGAATGCCACAAATACCTGCGGAGAGATCTTATGAGAAAAGTTATCTTTGGCGGAGCGAACAGTCTCGACAACTACCTGGCACGCCCGGACGGAGCGGTTGACTGGCTGCTGTGGGGCGATGAGGCGGCAGAACTGATGAACGATTTTTGGCCGCGTTTCGACACGATCGTTATGGGCCGGAAAACGTTCGAGGCGGCAATGAAAAATGCGCCCGCGGACTCCGGAGGCGATGCATACGGCGGCATCAGGTCGATCGTTTTTTCGCGAACGCTCGACCCGGCGGAATTTCCGTCTGCGGAGATCGTATCGTCCGATCCGGGCAAGTTCATTCGTACGCTCAAGGAAACCGACGGAAAGGACATTTGCATAATGGGCGGCGGCGATCTTGCGAAGACACTGTTCGAGGCCGGTGTTATCGACGAGATCGGGTTCAATATCCATCCGGTCCTATTAGGTTCCGGCATTCCGCTGTTTCACAGAATGGAACGGCAAGTCGATCTTGAGCTTACGGAATGCCGCGCGTTCAAAAATGGATGCGTTTATGTAAATTATCGTGTAATGAACTAGGCCGCTTCCGGGTCAGCGAGTATTGGAGCGTTTACAGCGAGGAGGTCGTTGCTTTCGCGATAGACAAGGCTCATGGATAGCCCCATGAGAATGTAAAAGACCATGGCGACCTCTGTGTCGCCGAGGTTGTAATGAACAAGTCCGCTGGCGAAGAAGCCGACAGCACCGCCGAGAGCACCGATAAGGATCCCGCGGCTGCGCCAATCTGAAATTGCCGTCGCTCTGATACCTCGCCAAAGGGATCTTGCGTAAACGCCGAGGACCGTCAGCCAGATCACCAACGCAGGCAGGCCGCGTTCGACCAAAAGCTGTACCGGCGTCGAATGAAAATGACTCATCGGCTGAAAACCCTTGTCGAATAAGCTCCATTCTTCCCAATGCTTCTTTATCGAATCCATCCCAACGCCTACGATCATGTGACGCGGGCTTTCCATCCATAATCTTGTTCCGTCACGCCACATCATCTGGCGATACTGGATAGAACCGTCCTTAGGATCAAAAAACCCGACCTGGCGATATTGCTGGAGCACATAAAGCCCGAGCAGTACCGCTGGGATCGCTATGGCGACTGAGGCTACGGCGGCCCGTCTGGTTGCGCCGATCAATACGATGACAAACGACGAGATCATGAACGCAAGCTGAGAAGCGCGGGTAACGGTAAGCAGTAAAGCGGCGGCGATCCCGAATAGAAAAACACCGAGAACTATCAGCAGCTTCCGGTTCGCCCCGGCCGTAAAACAGGCTATGAAAAATCCGACAACGATCGCTCCTATCAACTGAAGGACCTCTGCGTATGTCGTGAAATGACCGTAAAATCCGGCGGCCCGAAATCCGTGGTCGCGGTCCCAACTCGAAATGCCCAACTTCTCTTCGTCACTTCCATTCCCGTTTGCGATGAGAGAATTGATCTTGGGTTCGATCAGAAATACGGCGTCCAACCGATTCATCTCCAATTTTACGTTCTCACTATCCTGTGATCGATCAAGCACATCGGCCGGAGAGCCCGCCGGTTTACCGTTCACACGAACGATCACATCGCCGTCTCTCGCACCAGCTTGATAAAGAGGGCCGTCCGGCTTCACGCCATGAATTTCGACACCACGGCCGATCAGCTTTTGGACAGGCGTCCACGCAACGTTGACCATGCACGAGCTGATCAAAGCGAACGCCAGAAAGTGTACGGCCCGCTGATTGCGAACGACATTAAAAACGAAGAAGAAGATCAGCAGCACGGACACGGACCGGAGCTTATCTAGCGAGATCGATGTTTCATAGGAAAATACCGCGCTGATCGCGGACCACACAAAGAAAGTTATCAGGGCTATGCCGACCGTTCCGGAGCGTAGCTTTGGTCTTGGCTTAACGAAAAGTCTTAACACCCACGCGAGCATCCCGATAAGCCATGCCGACTGTGTGACGGCTATGGAGTGCGGAGCAAAGAGCACCATGATCAACAAAAACAGAAACGCGACCCTATCCAGAGATCGAGCAAATACGTTCTCAGTCTCGGTTTCTGCCAGGCCGTCGATAATGCCGATCAGCTTCATAGCGGTGAATGAAGAATAAAACGCCGGTCTATAACTTGTCTAACTGCAACGGCTTTGTTTGAATTGAATCACGGATGAATGGCGATAATTTGCAAACCGATCTGTCGATCAGGGCCGAGATCGATCTTTATTACGATGTTTTCAACCCGAACGAACTCGGCGGCCCGGCACCGCTGCTAATTGCGGTTCACGGCTACGGTGCGCATAAGCGATACATGATGCGCGAGGCAAAGTTGATCGCGCCTAAGAATTTCGTTATCGCGTCGGTCCAAGGGCCTCATCAGCACTTTCGTCAGACGGCCGACGGTTATCGCGTGGGGTTTGGGTGGCTTACAGATCATCGGCCGGAAGAGTACGTTGCTCTTCATCACAAATTCCTGAATGCAGTGATAGATAAACTCGATGCTGACGGCCTGATCGATCGCGGACAAATACATCTATTCGGTTTTTCGCAGGCGTGTGCCCTTAACTTTCGCTACGCGCTGACCTTCCCCGAAGTGCCGAAGTCGGTCATCGGCGTATGCGGCGGAATACCAGGCGATCTTGAAACGAATACGCTATACAAACCGTTCGATGCCGAAACCTTCTATCTTTACGGCGACGATGATGAGTTTTATCCGATCGAAAAGTTTGAAAGCAACGACGCACTGCTCAGAAAAACCCTACCAAATTACCGTTCCCAGAAGTATAATGCGAAACACGTGATCACAGATGAGATGAGAAATGACATACGGTCTTTTCTCGGCCTGTTTTCCGAACAATAACCTAAGAATCATGCTCCCGAACCTAAACCTGCGAACGCTTCCGATCTTCGTTGTCGGTCTGCTTCTTATCCACATGTCCGGCGTTTTGCTGCTAGCCCAACAGAAGGAACATCCCGCAATGACGCTGTGCAAAACGGGTAAGCACAAGGAAGCTCGCGGTGCTCTTGAGATCGCGGTCAAAACGCCGGAATACAAGAACGACGGCGAAATGTGGAACTGTCTGGGACTTGCGTTCTATCAAGGCGATGACGACAAGGGCGCACGCAAAGCATTTGAGAAAGCGGTTGACATTCAGCCTGCCAACGCCGTTTTCCGGGTCAACCTTGCGCACGTACTCTTAATGAATCGTAAGATCGATCCTGCTCAGTCGCAGCTCAAAAAAGCGCTTGAGATCGACCCGAAAAACCCGGAGGCGCTTTACCTTCAGAGCTTGTCGGATTCGTGGGAAGGAAAGATCGACCGGGCGATAGCGACCTCGGACACATTGATCGGTTTTCATCCCGCAGACGGCCGCGGCTATATCCTTAAGGCCGATCTTCTCGTGTCTCGCATCGGTCTCTCATCCGATTCGAAGGACGGCACATTGGATGAGGCCGAATCGCTGACCAAGGCCGTGGATGTACTTGTCGAAGGCAAAGGAAAGGTGACGGACCCATCCGGCACGAAGGCGATCGCCGACGACCTTGAGAACAAGACCATCTTTCGCGATTATTTCAGGCGTGAGCGTCCGACGGCGATCACAACGACGGCAACGCCCGCAGCGGCCGAACCGGGCGTGACAAAACTTAAGGTTATCGCCAAGCAGCCTGCAAGATATACGGATCGGGCACGTCAGGCCAACGTTCAGGGTACGATCCGAATCGCGGTTTTATTCGGATCGAACGGCAGGATACTCCATACACTATTGTTGAAACGGCTCGGTTACGGATTGGACGAGCAAGCTTTATTTGCCGCGAAACAGATCAAATTCGAACCTCAGACGAAGGACGGAAAGCCAATCTCGGTGGTTCGGATCGTCGAGTACACCTTTAATATCTACTGAACCTTTGGCTTTCGGATCTCGATCTTTCCCTCGAGATCGTTTGGAAGGACGGGATAGAAATATTCTGCGCCCGACGGATCACGGCGCTTTTCCGTTGTTAATTCTCCGGGCTTTATAGCTGAGATCATCGACGCCGGGCCGTAGAGAACGACCGGAAGCCGTTTTCCGCCACCATCTGAGATCGGCACCTGAAACGAACGCTCGACCCTTTGTTCGCCGATCTTGAACATCACATCGACCACAGATTCGAGCGTAGTCGCTTTTGGATTGGATAGACTGATCGGTGTCTGTCTCGCAGTGAAATCTGTCGCTTTACCACCAATATCGATCTTATCGGTCGAGACCGAAGTCAATGACCTTATATAACTCGACGGCCCGCGAACTCTTACTTTTCCCGGTGTCGCAGTTTCACTGTAAACCTCAAATCCGTCCGGTACATCGCCTTGGGTCTCGACCTTTACGGCTACCTCTTTTTCCTCGACTGCCTCGAGCCTGACAGCGATCCGGCTTGGCTGGATCTCCTGAAGTCGGACCCCGAGCGGCAGATCGATCGAAACATTGTCGGCGGTAAGTTGGATGACGCGGTCACCGGGCTGTACATCTGAAAGATCGAGCGAAACGACCAGGCCCGCTTCCGTTATCTGATTTATCTTTCGCTTGTCCCCGCTGATCACGATGCTGACGGCTTGTATCGGAGAGTTGGTTATTTCCGTTTTGTTCGAGTAGGAAAGCGTCAACGGAATATCGGCCATCCGCCGCGTCGTTGGCGTACTTAACCCCGTAACGCCGATCCAAAGAGCGAGGGTTATTGCAAGCGCGACCAGTTTTGTCAGCCAGTCTTCGAGAAACACTTTCCGTAGAATGTGCCTGAAAAACAGCAGTCCGGTCTTCTTCTCGTCAATGTTCGTTTCGCTCGACGGCATCGTTATCCGATGGTGATCTCAGTATCGGCCTCCTTCATAGTTTTCGTGGCCTCGCGTTTTGTCTGAACGATCGGGATCTGCATTGCATCGAGCAACAGATTGCGAAGCTGGGTGGTATCCAGGTTTCTTTTGACTATGCCGGCTTCAATGTAGCTGATAAGTCCCGTCTCTTCGGAAACTACTATCGAGATCGCGTCCGATCCCTCTGTAATTCCGATCGCCGCGCGATGACGCGTACCGAGTTCGCGAGAAATGCTCGGATTTTTGGTAAGCGGCAGGAACACCGAAGCCGCAGCTATTCGTTCGTTCTGGATGATCACAGCACCGTCATGCAGCGGAGTCGAATGATTGAAGATCGTAACAAGCAGGTCGTAGCTGATCCGGGCATCAAGCTGAACGCCTGCATCGACAAAATTCCTCAGTCCCACATTTCGCTCGATGACGATCAGTGCTCCCGTCTTTTCTGTCGCAAGCGTGGTCGCGGCAAGAACGATCTCGTCATATACGCTGCCGCCAAATTGCCCGCGTTGCCGCTTGAGGATGGGGAAGCGCAGGCGATTTGCGAAATAAATGAGTGCTTGTCGGATCTCGGATTGAAAGAGGACGATGATCGCAACGCCGATATACAGCACGGCCGATCGCAGAACGAATTCGAGTGTCGCCAGATCCTGCGCAACGGCAAGCCAGTAGAGCAACGCGAGCAGAACGATGCCTACCATCGTCGGTACCGCGCGTGTGCCGCGAAGCAGCCTAAGGACCACATAGACGATAGTAAACACCAGCGCGATGTCGAGGACATTGCGAAATGTCAGCATCGTCAAAAATTGTTCCCAAAATTGCTGCATCGAACCGGAAAGCTGCCGCTCAAACAGAGGCCAAATTGTAAGAATATCACAACACTGAAGGTGTTATGTGCGTTTGGCGATGCTCCCGCGGTGAAGGAATCCGACAAGACGATCTCGTTCGTCAAGTACCGCAAGTCCATCCTGACGGTTTTGTTCCAAAACGTGCCTTATCTCGGAGATCGGCGTACCCGTCAGAACAAACTGAACTTCGTGCACCGGCCGCATGACCTCTCGCACCGTCGTCATTCGCCAGGATCGCCTATCGATGCTTTTGATGTCCTCCAGAAATAGCATTCCTAGAAAGCGATCGCCGTATGAAACAAGGAACGTAGTACGCCTGTGCATAGGGAGCACATCGTCGACCAGTTTCTGGATGTCCGTTTCCGGTGATATTGGTACCGGAAGCATCATTCTGTCTTCGACAAGTACATGTGCCTCGGACGATATTTCGCGAATGATCGAGGTGGCCGAATCCAAGAGAAAGAGGCCGGCTAGAATTGCCCACGACCCTGTAAAATATTCACCCCTGAGTATCACAAAGACCAGTCCCAGTACCATCAATACGATGGCGATGGCCTGTCCGCATCTGCCCGTGAGTATCGTGGCCTCGTCAAGGTCTCTTCCTTGTTTCCAAAGATACGCACGCAGTACTCTGCCTCCGTCCAGCGGATAACCCGGGAACAAGTTGAAAACCGCGATCAAAAGGTTCGCGAGAGCGAGCAGAAACAATAGAAGCGTCAGTATGTCGGTACCCGCATAATTCGATGCGGCAAGCGATCCGGCAAAGATCAGCGTTAACAAAAAGCTAGCAGCGGGCCCGGCTAGGGCAATGCGAAACTCGGCTCTGGGCGTTTCCGGAGGATGCGCGAAACGAGTCATTCCCCCAAACGGATGCAGAATGATCTCGACCACATGCAGCCCCTCAAGCCGGGCAACAACGGCATGGGCAAATTCATGCAGAAAGATCGAGATGAAGAAAAGGATGGACGCGGCAAGTCCCAATAAAATGCTTCCCGTGACATTCTGCACCAACGGTTGGAGACTCGCGGCCGTTACCGCCGTCAATAACAGAAAAACGACGATCCAGCGTCGGTCGGCGCGCACCGGTATGCGCGATACGGTGCCTAGCTGTATCTGCCGTTTGAAAAAACCGCTCCAATTCATCTCCGCCGGTTAGATGCCAAAAGCATAGCACAGGGTTCAAACATAAATTCCGGACGCCGAAAACCTTGCCGTAAATCATAGAAGCAGTTACTCTTATGGAGTATGAAGCCCACGCTTTTGCTCTCCCTTATGATGATGGTGTATCCCCTACAAGCGATTGCCCAGACCGCAGCAGAATTTGCTGAGATCTGGGAAAAGGAACATGTTTCGAATAAATTACCCTCTAACGTCCGACACAAGGATCTATTGAAAAATATAGAAGACCTTAAGAAACTCGAACTTAAAGTGGATGAGGTCGGAAAAAGCGGGCAGGGACGAGAGATCTTTCAGATCCAGTGGGGAAAAGGGCCGATGCGCGTCTTTCTATGGTCGCAAATGCACGGGGACGAACCGACCGCAACGAGCGCCTTGATCGACATGTTCACCGTGCTGCAAAAGAACCGAGATAAGGAATGGGTCAGGTTGATCGAGAACAAACTCACGATCCGTGCCGTTCCGATGCTGAATCCGGACGGTGCCGAGGTGTATCAACGTCGAAGTTCGCAAGGTATCGACATCAACCGCGATGCACGCAACCTGGTAACGCCTGAAGCGCGGCTGCTCAAATCGCTTCGCGACTCATGGGAACCGGAGATCGGTTTCAACCTTCATAATCAGCAGGCGCTGACGACCGCCGGCAAGACAAGCAAACAGGCCGCGATCTCTTTTCTCGTTGTATTCGGCGATGAGGCAAAAACGCTTACTCCCGGACTTGAACGAAATCGCCGCATCGTCGTCGCGATGAATCAAGCCTTGTCCAACTTCATACCCGGTCACATCGGGCGTTACGGCGACGATTGGACGCCGACCGCATTTGGCGACAACTTCTCGTCTTGGGGGACGCCGGTAATCCTGATCGAAACAGGTGCGATCTATGGCAAGGACGAGATGTTCCTTGTGAAGATGAACTTCATCGCATTTCTGACCGCGATGAAATTGCTAGCAGACGGAAGCTATTCCAGGTTCGACCCGAATGAATACGAACTTATTCCCAATAACACATCCGGCAGGATCGTGAATTTTGTATTCCGCAACGCAACAGTGATCGATCGTACCAAACCTCAAAATCTGCTGATAGCGGACATCGGACTCGTGACCGAACGCCGGCGGGCTGAGATGTCACAGCCGACGACGATCCGACAGGTCGGCGATCTTTCGGCGATAACCGGCCTTGAGGAGTATGATTCGCGGGATTTCTTCGTTACGGGCCGGATCCAACCGTTGAAACAAGGGAATTTCGGAGAATTGCTCTTCTACAAAAAAGACCGGGCGATCAACTGGGCAAGCAGCGATATTGAATCAGAATTTCCTCCCGACGCGGTGTTCTCTCTGGGCAAATGGGTAAAAGGCGAAGGTGTCGTTAAGAAGCTGAATTAACCCCGCTGCGACGTTCTAATCTCCCGAAACGGTGTGGTAATCTCAATGCAGATCACGCACGGTGATTCGGGATGCTCAACCTCCTCAAGATCAAAAATGTTGCTTTGATCGATTCGGTCGAGATCGAATTTGGTCCTGGGCTGAACTTGCTGACAGGCGAGACCGGTTCGGGTAAGTCGATCATCGTTGACAGCCTTGGCGCGCTGACGGGTGAGCGCGTATCGAACGATCTGGTGAAAGATGGTACCGCGTCCGCGCAGATAGAAGGACTCTTTACGATAGAAAAGGATGCGGCGGCAAGCAAACTGCTTGACGGCGCGGGGATCGCCGCCGGTGACAAAGAGACCGAACTAATAGTCCGCCGCGAGATCTCGCTTGCGGGAAGGAACCGGATCTTTATAAACGATCAGCTCGTTTCCGCCGCGTTCCTGAAACAGATAGGCCCGCTGCTTGTCAGTATTCACGGCCAGGGCGAACAGACATCGCTATTCGACCCGAACACGCATCTGGAATTGTTGGACGAGTATGCGCGTGCCGGTTCGTTTCGAGAAAAGACGGCCGAGGCATTCAGCGCATGGTCAAGGGCGAAAGCTGATCTCGCTGAACTCAGGCGTGGTGAATCGGAAAAACTGCAGCTTCTGGATATCTTGAAATTTCAGGTCAACGAGATCCGAAATGCGGATCTCAGGGTCGAAGAGGAAACTGAACTCGAAGAAGAAAAACGCAGGCTTAGCAATGTTGAAAAACTTTCCTCGCTGAGCGGCGATGCGTTGGATCTGCTTTACGATGCTGATGCGGCGACCGTCTCGACTCTAGAAAAAGCCATCAGAAAGATCGATGAACTTGCCGAATATGATTCGCGGTTTTTGGCCTACAAAGAGGGACTGAATGACGCACAGGCCGTTCTTCAGGATCTGTCTTTCGCCGTTCGCGAGTTTTCCACGCACCTCGAGTTTTCACCCGAACGCCTTGAGGCGATCGAGGATCGGTTGGCTGAGATCTCCCGTGTTGCACGCAAATACGGTGGAACGGTCGAGTCGGCCCTGGAGCATCTACGCGAATCCGTAGCGAAACTCGACGCCATAGAGAACGCTGAGTTTCATCAGGAAGAGACAAAGAAACGCGTGGTCGAGACACGTTCGGCATATATGACATTGGCGTCCGAATTACACACCATTCGTCAAAAGGCGGCCGCGAGGTTCGGAAAAGAGGTCGAGACCGCACTTTCCGCTGTGGCACTTGAAAAAGCGAAGTTCGAGGTCCGGATCGAAGGCCGTTCCGATCAGGAAGATCATTTTTCGGCGAATGGCTTTGATCACGTAGAGTTCTTTTTCTCGGCGAACGTCGGTGAGGCGGTGAAGCCGCTTGCGCGCGTTGCGTCAGGCGGCGAGGCGTCGAGACTAATGCTCATCCTTAAGACGACGGCCAAAGAACGGCATGCCGGCAAGACGGTCGTATTCGACGAGATCGATGCCGGTATCGGAGGCCGCGTGGCCGAGGCCGTTGGGACAAAGCTCAAGGAGCTTTCTGCCGGCCAGCAGGTTTTGTGCGTTACACATCAGGCGCAGGTCGCGTCTAAAGCCGATCGTCATTTCGTCGTGGAAAAAACGGTTGCGAAAAACCGTACGAGCATTACCGCTCGGGAGTTGAGCGATTCAGAGCGTGTTGAAGAGGTCGCGCGGATGCTAGCCGGTGAAAAGATCACCGACGCGGCCCGCGAAAATGCGAGAGAGATGATCACGTCGGCTTGATCGCAACGAAAAATTATCAGTAAGTAAAGGATGGACAAGATGCCATATTTGGTCGCCGGAACCATCCTGTATATCCTGTTCTTGTTCTCATTATGCCCCCAAAGATCCTTGCAAAAGTGATTCGCGGTGAAACCGTTGAATCAATTCATCGCGGAAATCTGATCGTGATCGACGGCAGCGGCGAAACCGTATTGTCGATAGGTGATCCAAAGGCCGTTACTTATTTCCGGTCGGCCTCAAAACCGTTTCAGGCTCTGCCCTGCGTCTCGAGCGGCGCGGCCGACGCTTTTCATTTCTCTGAAGAGGAAATAGCGATGGCATGCGCTTCACACTCGGGCGAAGCGCGTCACGTTCGCATCGCGGGCCTGATGCTCGAAAGGATCGGCCTAACGGAAGCGCATCTTCATTGCGGAGCGCACATGCCGTTTTACGAAAAAGAATCGGAACGGATGCAGCGTGCCGGCGAATACGCCACTCAGCTTCACAACAATTGCTCTGGCAAACATGCCGCGATGCTCGCCTTGGCAAAGCATATCGAGTCCGATGTGAACACCTACGAATTGCTCGAAAATCCTGTTCAGCAAAAGATACTCGACACGGTTTCGAGGTTTACAGAGATACCGGTCAACAAGATCAAGATCGGGATCGACGGCTGCTGCGCGCCGAACTTCGCGTTGCCGCTGTCTGCAATGGCTACGGCATTCAAGAACCTTATGCGGCCAGAGAGTTTTGATCAGAATACCAGATCTGCTTGCGGGCGCATTGTATCGGCAATGACCAAGTTCCCCGAACTCATTGGCGGTACCGAGCGTCTCGACACGATACTTATGCAAGCTGCCGAAGGCAAGATCATCTCAAAGGTCGGCGCCGACGGTGTGTGGCTTTGCGGCGTTCTTCCAAGCGAACAATATCCCACCGGACTTGCTATCGCATTAAAGATCGAAGACGGAAACGACTATCGAGCCCGTCCAGTTGTAGCCGTGGATGTCCTGCGAAAACTAGGCGTCCTTTCATCCGACTCAGTGTCCGAACTCTCGCCTATGCCGATCAAAAACCGCCGCGGCGATGTCGTAGGAAAGGTCGTGTCCGCTTTTGGCAACTAAACGTACTCCAAATAGTGACAGCCGTCACTGATTAAACCCGACATCGGAGGAAACTGAGCTTGGGGCTGGCAATGAAAATGTGCGTGCCCGCGAGAACCTCGCCGCGTCCGCACTCGTTCGCCCCCAATCCTGCCTTTTTTGGAGGGCACGAAGATGAAAACCAAGTTCATCGATGTTTCCGCACGCTGTTTAACTCTTTCACTTTCGTTTTTAGCGATCGCATTGGCCGGACCTATATATTCCCAAAGCGGACAAAAGTCGTCGAAGATCGTCATACACGACAATACCAAGCCCTCAAACGGCGGCGAAAAAGCGACCGAAGGCCTGAGAAACGAATTCAATTCCGAACTTCAACGCGACAAGCCATGCGTAGAAACGCTGAATGACCAGGACCTTCGCGATGCGATGAACGACGAACGCGAGCGCGAACTGCTCGAAGGCGGTGATTCGAACGAAGCCCTGAAAGCCATCGGCGACCGGTTCAATTCGCGGCTCGTAATGTCCGTACAGGCAATGCCGGGTCCCGGCGGAACGACCGTTTACTCGGCGTTCGTTATCGACACGAGCACCGGCCGTTCGATCGCGAGACGCATGGGTGGTGAAAAAGAAGTCGCAGACGGCATCGCAAAAGACATCGGATCGTATCTTGCGGATACATGCAAACCTCATTGGGTCGGGACGATCAATTATGTTTATTTGAATAACGAAACAAAGACAACAAAAGATGAAGGTGCGGCACATGCGGTCAGAAGAAACGTCAAACGAACTATCACCCAAACCTCCAATATGCAGCATACGATCAAGGCATCGCTCCAAGGCGCACCGGCGGCCGGTGAGTCGGCCGGGTCGCCGAAGGCCCAAGTGATGCAGCGGAGACAGTTCACGTTCAGAAAAAGCTCGAACAGCGCAGGGGAGACACGTTGCCGCGAGCCCGGAAAGAATCCTTATTACACAAATTTCAGCGAAGAATATACCGAGACGACTACAATGCTCGGACAAGGAACCGACATGATGCCGGTCTTCATTTCTATCGACGACGACGGCAGCTACTCGACAAACGTAACGGCGCCGGCAGGTGTGCTTCTCGGTAAGATCGAAACCACGCGCAATTACTCCGGCTGTCCTTCAGAAAAACAGCCGACGCCTGAGGAACCCAGGTCACTGCCTGAAGGAAGGCTCGACGCAACCAGCTTCGAAGCCGGTGGAAAGGTCGATCCGAAAAACAAGGATGTTCTCTCCGGTTCGCAAACCCTGCCGGACGGCAAAACAAAGATCACGTGGAGCCTGCGTCTCGTTAAGCCAAAAGGAAAATGACCGGCATTTAGGCCAGAATGCGATTAAGTTCATGAGATGTTCGAGATACAAAACTTTATCGCATTTCTGGCGGCCTCCATACTGATAATTCTTGCACCCGGTCCCGCGCAAGCATTGGTCCTGGCCCGCACTATCGGCAGCGGAAGAAAGTCGGGAATAATGACCGCGATCGGGCTGAACGTCGGCACTCTATTTCACGCGGTAGCTGCAGGATTGGGCTTATCCGCGGTCCTGGTCACATCTTCATTAGCGTTTTCCGTGGTCAAGCTCGCCGGCGCGGCCTATTTGGTTTATTTGGGAGTTCGGGCGGTTTTGACCAGACCGGCTGCAATTACCCAAACCGGACCTCTGCCCGAACGCTCGGATCACGCGTTCCTTAAAGCCGTCGTTACGGGGGTTTTGAATCCGAAAGTCGCTCTATTCTTTCTTGCGTTCCTGCCGCAGTTTGTCGATCAGGAACGCGGCTCAGCTTTTCTCCAGTTTGCGGTGCTTGGTTCGATCATTGCTGCGATCGATATAGTTTACGAATCGATACTCGCCTTCATCGCCGGCGGGATAAGCGGCCGCGTTATGAATAACGCTCGGGTCCGCATTTGGCGGGAACGCATTAC
>CAYTDJ010000025.1:0-13078 GCA_964436265.1 uncultured Chloracidobacterium sp.
TTCTTTCCATCGTTCGCGACCGGTTGAAGGAGTTTTATAGCGTCTCGGGCATCGTTTTCGTCATATAAAGGCAATGCCGGTGCGTGCGATGTCAACTGATGGCGATTACGGAAATCTGCTTCTTCTTCCTGCAACCTTCCTGAATCCGGGAGGAGTATCTTTAAAAGGTCGGCTGACGCCTTGGATGTATAGACGGGCCCGCTGAAACCGAGTTTGACGAGCCGCGGCAAGTATCCGGTATGGTCAATATGCGCGTGAGTAATAATAACCGCATCGATCGATGCGGGATCAAACGGCGGATCGTCCCAGTTGCGCTGCCGCAGTTCTGCAAATCCCTGAAATAACCCGCAATCGACAAGTATCCGGCGACCATTGTTCTCAAGCAGATACTTCGACCCTGTAACCGTTCCCACCCCGCCGTAAAATGTGATCTTTGCCATTGCTGAATAGTAAGCGAGTTGTCAGGAAAACCAAAGATGAGAAGACTAACGGCGAACGAACGGAAACTTCCATTCGTTCGCCGATCAGATTTGCCGATACTATCGATATCGCCAAATCACTGTTTACTTTTCACTAATTCACATATTCCTTTGGAAAGCTGACAACGTTTCCCACGTCCTCGGTCTTCGATTGGATCTTTCGCATGTTCGCATATCGGACAAGCTGCGTTGCCGTTTCGCCGTCCTGCCAGAACGTCGCCCATCCGAAGTTGAGCCATATCTTGGCCGTTTCGCCGTCAGCGATCGGCATAGGCGTAGAAGCAAACTTCGCACGCATCCGAGCGATTATTTCCATGGCGGTCCTTTCGGAAGCCTTTGGTAGAACGATCAAAAACTCGTCATTCATCGATCGCGCCAGGAAATCCATTTTTCTTAGTTGGGAATTGATCAGCTCAGCTGCAAAGCCGAGGGCTTTGTCACCTGTCGCATGGCCATAGGTTTTATTGAGGTCCTCAAACTCCTTTATATCTACCGCCAGAACGGTCAACGGCCGCTCGTCGCGAAATCGATGCGATTCTGCCAACTGGTTTTCGAGCACCATGTAAAATGCGCGTTCATTGGGAAGCTTGGTGATCGGGTCGGTAAGGGCATTCGACAAAGAGCGTTCGAAGGCCATTGACCCAAGGAAAAGTGGAGCAACGCGTTCGGCGATCGCGTGAAGTTTGTCGGCGGTTTCGTCGCCAAACACCGACGACTCCTTAAAGAAAAGCTGATAGATCGCAAAAACATCTCCTTCGTGGATCAAAGGAATTGCCGCCGACGCTCGAAGCTCATCAGACAACCCTGAGGGAAAATGTTCCCGCTCGTGAGTCAAAGCCTCTGCGGTCTCTATCTCGCCGCTTAGAAAGGCAAGGCCCGCCAGGCTCGTTCCCGAATCGACATCGGTGTTTTCGAGTGCCGCGGCATTCGATCCAAAAGCCTGCGTAATGCGAAGCAGGTCATGTCCGTCTCCGGTGCGTGTTAGGAGAATTCCTGTTTCATAAGGAACGATCGCGTGTACCCGGTTTGAGACCAAACGAAACATATCTGCCGGTTTCAGTGAACTTCCAAAAAACTCTCGGGCATCCTCAAGTGCCGCCAGTTTTTCGTCTAGTTCCGTTCTTGCGGGTTGTTCGGGCGCTGTCCATCCAAGTCCATAAACGTTCCGAGACTTTCTAAGTTGTATTACCGTCCAAACACAGATCGAAAGATACACACAAGCTAACGCCGTAAGTAGAGTGACCCGTACGTCTTCCGTTAGCGGCGAAACTGCTATGGCGTACGTGGCAAAAGGTGCGGCTAGGCCAAACGCGATCAGCATTGCCTGCGCCCCAAAACCTATTACGCCCTGGTGCGTCGCGGGAGCCCGCTTTTCTGAACCTGTCATATTTTGAGATAAGGCGAAACGAGAAAAAGAGATTCTAAGAGGATGGGCTCGAACTGCCCGTTCATTAAGGATAGCGATTGCACTTTGAGTTCGTCAATACTTATTAGTCCGGCTGGACACCCCTCAAAATTGCCGCCGACAGCCTGCCGTTCATGCCACGCGGCGAACTATATGATCCTATTCCCCGCAAATATGTGCGGATCGCCTAAAAACAGCCTTCAAAAGGCCGTTGAAAAAACTTCAAAAAACTTCGATTTTGGCGATTTTTGGGTTGACTACCCCGTTGCCAATCCCTAGTATTATCGTTTGCTTCGAAACACGCTTGAATTTCGGGGCAAGAGGCTGAAGAAAGACAGTCTCAGCAAAGATCAAGCTAACTTAACTTTGAAGAAGACAGGAGATAGTTTTTAGAATGAAAAAAGTAATTGCACTTTCAACCCTTATGGCTGTCAGCGCTCTTGGAATGGCTTGCGGTGAAGCTGCTCCGGCAAACAACGCTGCAAACAAGACCAACACCAATGCAACGGCTAACACCAACGCTGCTGCAACTGCTACACCGGCTGCAACTCCGGCTGCTAACACCAATGCGACGAATGCCCCGGCAAACACCGCTAACGCTAACCACGCTGGCAACACCGCGGCCAACGCAAACCACGCTGCTAACAGCAACGCAAAGCCGGAAGAAAAGAAAGAAGAAAAGAAATAGTCTTTTCTCTACTGAATATTTTGGGCATTCGGTCAATGTACCGAGTGCCCTTTTTAGTTTTGCTTATCAATATGATCATCCGGACTGATCTGCCTGAAAATCGACCAAATTTCGCCTAAAATATTTTTTAGAAAAATCTGGATTTTGACCGTTTTAGGGGTTGACTATGCCCCTTTTCCTGCATATAGTTTCCAATGTTCCGAAAATCAAATAGATTTTGGGGGACGAGAACGCCTAACCAGCGATTCTCCGGTTAAAATAAAGTTAAGCTTAATCTTTGAGGAAGACAGGAGAAAGAATTTAAATGAAAAAAGTAATTGCACTTTCAGCCCTTTTGGCCCTCGGTGCTCTTGGAATGGCTTGCGGCGATGCCGGCACGGCCAACAACGCGGCTGCTAATGCTAACAAGGCTGCGGCAAACGCTATGAATGCGGCTGCAAACGCTATGAACTCGGCTGCAAACGCGATCAGCACGGCTGCCAACACGGCTGCTAATGCTGCCAACACGGCTGCTAACACCGCGGCAAACGCTGCTAACGCGATGAAACCGGCTGCTAACGCTCCGGCTGCAAACGCAAACGCTGCTGCCAACAAACCGGCTGCTAACAAATAGTTCGACTTTTTGAGTCAACAAAGAAAGCACCTGCCCTAACCGGCGGGTGCTTTCTTTGTTCAGAGTGCGAGCTTTAGCTCGTAATTACGCGATAAATCGCGCACTCTGAACTAGATCAATTCCCTCAACTCCTTCACGTCAGTCACCGGCCTCTGACATACAAAGTTCTCGCAAATATATGCCTTTGCCTTTCCGTCAATAGCGATCCGATCCTCCAATAGCGGCACATCGCCCTCGCCTATGGCCACGACCTTGAACGGCCTATACTCCGTCCAGATCTCTCGTTCAAGTTCGCTTCCCTTTTCCCCGACGATCGCGATCTCGTTTACGTCAGCTAAATGAAACTCAATCGCACCCAGCATTCGGCCAAAGCCGCCAGGAAAACGCCTGATCTGCGAGGCTGCCAACCGGAGAACCGTTGATGCAAACCGTTCATATTTCTCTTCGCCATAAAACTTGGCTAGTTTGAGGAGAACATCAGCAGCGACCGAATTCCCCGATGGCGTCGCGTTATCGAAGAAGTCCTTATTGCGGACGATGAGTTCCTCGTGGTCGTTCGAAGTAAAAAAGAAACCGCCGTTCTCCTCATCCCAAAACTCTGTGATCATGGCATCTGCAAGTTCTTTTGCGGCGTGCAGATATTTCGAATCACCGCAGGCCTGATAGAGCTCGATCAAACCATCAGCCAGATTTGCGTAGTCCTCAATGTACCCGTTCAGCTTCGCCTTGCCGTCCTTCCATGTCCGAAGCACCCTTAGCGACCGGACCGTTGGCGTCCCCGCCTGCAACGCCGCGTGCGGCGTACCGCCAATTACTATTTCCTTCAACAAGAATTCCGCGTTCCTCTTCGCCACGTCGAGATATTCCGGCTCGTCCAGCACAGCCGCAGCCTCCGCAAACGCAGCCAGCATCAGCCCGTTCCACGCCGTCAGGATCTTTTCATCCCTAAATGGTTTAATACGCTTTTCTCGAGCGGCAAATAGCCTCTCCCGACTGGACCGCAGGCGTCCCGCCTGCGCTGACGCGTCAGCGTCAGCACTACCGCCGCCAAGATCTCCGGTCAAGTCACCTCGAATGTTTAGGATATTTTTCCCTTCAAAATTCCCTTCGGCCGTCACGTCGTAAAACGCGCAAAATTCGCGTGCATCGGCCTCACCGAGAACTTCGGCTATCTCCTCCGGCGTCCACACAAAGAACTTACCTTCGTGGCCTTCACTGTCGGCATCCTGAGTCGAATAGAACGCGCCGCTCGCATCTGTCATCTCCCTCCGCACATATTCCAATGTTTCGATAGCGATCCGCTTAAAAAGCTCGCTGTCAGAACCCGAGGCGTTAGCGGCGGGCCAGTTCGCCGATGATTCGATCGAATCACCAACATTCTGACCACCTACTGATGCAGGCGGTTCTGACTTCGCGATCTGATATAAATGTAGGAACACACGGATCAATTGAGCACTGTCGTACAGCATCTTTTCGAAATGTGGAACGAGCCAGATCGCATCGACAGCGTAACGATGAAATCCACCGCCAAGCTGATCGTAAATTCCGCCCTTTGCCATCGTTTCGGCGGTCTTGCGCACCATTTCTAGCGCGCCAAGGTCGCCGGTCCGTTTCCAATACCGCAGCAGAAACTCCATGGCCATCGCCGCCGGAAATTTCGGGGCACCTCCAAAACCGCCGTTCTTCGCATCGAACGACTTTACGAAACTTCTGTACGCGAGATCGGAAAGTTCGTGATCGATACCCGCGGAAGAAAACTCGGTCACGCTCAATCGCCGAAGCTCACCCAAAATATCGTTAGCCGAATGCAGCAGTTCATCGCGTTTCGTGTCCCATGCCTCGGCAATACTCATTAGGATCTGTGGCCAAGACGGCATGTTGTAACGCTGGGTCGGCGGAAAATAAGTTCCGCCAAAGAATGGAAGTTTGTCCGGCGTGATGAATACGTTCATCGGCCATCCGCCGCGGCCGGTCGTCAACTGAACGAAATTCATGTAGATCTGATCGACGTCCGGCCGTTCTTCCATATCGACCTTGATATTGATGAAATGCTCGTTTTGTATCGCGGCGATCTTTTCGTCTTCGAACGATTCGTGCTCCATCACATGGCACCAATGACACGCCGAATACCCGATGCTAACGATCAGCGGCTTATCTTCCGCCCTGGCCCGCTCAAACGCCTCTTCGCCCCACGGATACCAATCCACCGGATTATGCGCATGCTGGAGCAAATAGGGCGAAGATTCGTTTATCAGCTTGTTTGTGTACTTCTTTGAAGCCTGCATATATCGTTGATATTAACCTGAAGAACTACCCAGACGCGACTTATTCACGTTCGTAAGTCCCGGGTGCAAAATAACTGCAAGTTGCCAAAATGCTGGTCTTGGGGAAAGCTCGCAATAATGGGTTTGGTGTTCCAACGGGAGTTATTACTTCTTCCAATTTTCCGTTGTTTCTATTTCACTAGGTGGTCGACAATGTCAGCATGCCATGCCGACTGTTCCCAGCGGGTTCGGGTCGCCCGGAAGCTTAAGTCCGCGGCGGATGATGCGGTCGATCTTAACGTGGTGGTTGTTCCTGTGCTCGTCGTCAAGGAGCAGATGCAGCAACTCATGCCAAAGCACCTTCTCCAGGATCAGCTCGGGCTGCGGCTTGGTAAAGAACTCTCCGAACGTGATCACCAGATCACGGTGGTTAGCCGTTGCTCCGTATGCCGGCCCATCGTACACGACGATCACGTCGTCCCAGATCTTCCCGTAATCACGTTTCAGGTCACCCCGCACTCCGCTCAATTTCTTTGGGACTTTGGTGTACAATCGGCCCTCTTCTGTAATGAATGGTGCGGTCGATATTCGCGTAAGGATCGAGTTGAGCGTCTTATGCAGGTAGTCCATATCTGACGCGAAGTAGGGTTGATTCCTGCGTATATCGGAAGATACACGAAACGACACATCGTATAAGAAAGCCATAGATTTTTGTTTGAGTTCGGGTTCCGGCTATTTTGCCACAGATCTTTCAAAGTTCGAAGTCTCCCCAGGATTTCGCGTTTCAGGCTTCGGCCTTTCCTGTTCTTCCATTTCTGACCGCGTTGGGATATATTACCCATATCTTATGACCCCGCGTTGCATCGCAAAGCTTCGTCCTGCAGCAAAACGCGCCAACCTATTTGGCGGCGACTAATTTCTCCAGTTCGTTCAGGGTGCGAGCTTCAGCTCGTTTCTTACCAAGCAATTGCGCGATAGATCGCGCACTCTTAACAGAAGGAGAAAAACAATGACACCGACACAAGAACTTCAAAAGCCGTCGATAAAGACTGCCTTGCCGGGACCTAAGTCGCTCGAGATCATCAATGCAGATGCTCAATACGTGACACCGAGCTATCCGCGGCCCGATTATAAACTTGTCGCCGACCACGCCAGCGGCGTTTGGATCACAGACCCTGACGGCAACGTATTTCTGGATTGCAACGCGGGCGTTGCCGTCTGTTCGACCGGACACTGCCACCCGGAAGTCGTGGCAGCGATTCAAAAGCAGGTCAGCGAATTGATCCATCTCTGCGGCACCGATTTTTATTACCGCCACATGCCCGAACTGGGTAAGAAACTCAATGAAATAGTACCGATCGACGGACCGACCAAAACGCACTTTGCCAACTCCGGAGCAGAGGCGATCGAGACCGCACTCAAACTGGCGATGTATCACACGCGGAGGCAAAAGTTCATCGCCTTCCAAAGCTCATTCCACGGCCGTACGCTCGGAGCATTGTCGCTCACATCGTCAAAGAAAGCTCAGCGACTTGGCTTCATGCGTCAGCCGCTCGACGTCGTACACATTCCATATCCGAACAAATTCCGACATTTCATCACGGATCAGGCGACCGACGAAGGGACCGTAAGCTGCGACGTGCTTACCTGGCTCAACAAGGTGTTCCAGACGACTACGCCCCCAGAAGAGGTCGCCGGCATCATCCTTGAGGTCGTTCAGGGCGAGGGTGGATACGTACCCGCTCCGACCGTCTTCGTCAAAGAACTCCGCCGCATCTGCGACGAGCATGGCATTATGCTGATCGTCGACGAAGTGCAGTCCGGAATGGGCCGTACCGGCAAGATGTTCGCTCTCGATCATCATGAAGGCGTCAAAGCCGACATCGTTTGTATGGCGAAAGGACTCGGCTCTGGGATGCCGATCGGGGCTTGTACCGCGCGTGCCGACATTATGGACTGGCATAAAGGTGCTCACGCATCGACCTTTGGCGGAAATCCGGTCGCCCTTACTGCAGCGTTAAAGACGATCGAACTGCTGGAAGGCGGATTGGTAGAAAACTCGAAAATCGTCGGGGCCTATCTCGAGGCCGGACTGAACAAGCTGAAGGAAAAATACGCTGTCATCGGCGACGTCCGCGGCTACGGAATGATGCTCGGCGTCGAGTTCGTAAAAGGCTCCGGAGACGATCCGCACGCCGCCGACGCAGAACTTCGCGACCGCGTCGAAATGGCCTGCTTTGAAAAAGGCCTTATCATCCTCGGCTGCGGTTCAAACGCGATCCGCTGGTCACCGCCACTCATCCTGACTAAGGAAAACGTCGACGTCGCGCTCGAAATATTCGACGCCGCCATCGCCGAATCTATCTAGTTCAGAGTGCGCGATTCGTCGCGTAACATTTGCGCGCGAAACACACGAAACGTTCACGAATCTATTTCGTGAACGTTCGCGTATTTCGTGGGCATTGTCTTGTGTTAATATTTCGTTATGAACGCTCTTAAGATAATCATAGAACGGCACCATGACGGTTGTGTTTCTTATCCGCTGGGCTTGAAAGGGGTTGTCGTTGGGCAAGGCGATACTTATGAAGAAGCCCTCGCTGACGTTCGATCGGCGATAAGTTTCCATATCGAAACCTTTGGTCCAGATGCCTTTGAAACTGACTCGCCGGTCCTAGAAGCGTTCGTTACCGAAACTCAACTTGCTGCCTGATGTCGAAATTCCCTGTCGACGCTCCAAAAAACAAAAGGTTGTTAAGGCTCTCGAACGCCTGGGCTTCGTCGTCGTCCGCGAACGTGAACATATAGCCATGGTACGAGGAAATGAGGACGGCACTCGGACACCACTGACTATGCCTAACCACTCCACAATTAAATCTTCCACGCTTCGGGCCATCTGCACCCAGGCCGGGATCAATCGCGAAGAGTTTTTGAAAGCGTACTTCAAATAACTTTGCGCCGCTGGTCAGAATCTTTGCAATAGGAACCGGATTCTTCAGCGCACAGCCCGCAAAATAAACGAGGATCGTTCGTGTACCTCGCGGGGCCTTTAACGTTTTTAAAGCATATGCTTATCTCAATTTAAAGCGTGTGTTTAAGCGTCTTGGCGACCGGACGATCAGATCAGGCGATTTCTGGTATAATTCCCGCCAGTCAATTTCGACCCTTAACCGACGATGAACAAATACAAAGGCTTGTGGAAATGGATGATCGTTCCGATGGTCATAATGCAGCTGGGTATATTCATGGACTATTGGGGCGATTTCTCCGATAACGCCTTTTCCGTCCACGTCCATTATTGGACCGGCACAGCCTGGTACGCATTCCTCATTTTCCAGCCTTATTTTGTAACGCACGGCCAGATGGAACGCCACCGCACGCTCGGCATTATCGGGATTTTCCTTGCCGGCGGCGTCTGCCTGACCGCGATCAGCATGCTGAATCGGGATATGGTCAGCGCTGAGCGGTCGGCGATCGAGCCCGAAAGGTTCGGACCCTTTGAACCATGGTTCTTCTTTGGCGTCGCAGCCGTGGAATTGGTAATGATGGCCGCTTTCGGCTACGCGGTGATCAAGGCGATCATTCACCGTAAAGAGATAGAGAATCATTCGTGGTGGCTTATTTCGACGGTGTTTCTGATCATGATGCCCGCGCTCGCACGTGGCATGGGGTTTCTCTTTTTCTCATTGAACGTGCCAAAGGTCCCGAACGTTCCCGTCGTCATGCTCCCGGGATACGTCACCCAGGCGATAATCATCGCCCTGGTCCTTACCGCCGCGTGGAAGTTTGGAACTTTGCGCCATCCGGCCACCTACCTCACCGTCGCAGTGAACGTCTTTATCTGCTTCCTTGAACCGATCGGCCGCTCCACGGCTGTACAGACACTCTTGCGGATCGTTCTCAAGGGTTAAAGCCTGGAAAAACGATCGGAATTAAAGACGCCGTTTTATCCTTCTTATGTTTTGGTGTTTGTTCGTATTTTCGTCTTGACTTAATTAAGTGTTAACTTTATTATGCAAGATATGGACGCATTTACGGCACTGGCAGAACCGACACGGCGGAACATTATGGAGATGCTCGCAACGAACGGAAGTCTCTCTGCCACAGACATTTACAAGAATTTCACTGCGTCGGCTCCTGCCATATCCCAGCACCTCAAGGTGCTGAAAACCGCAAACCTCGTCCGCGTGGAAAAACGGGCTCAGAAACGTATTTATTACGTAAATCCGGAACCTATGAAAGAACTCGAGAAGTGGATCCAGATCTTTACGAAAGACTGGCAGGACCGCCACGACCGGTTGGAAGCGATGCTCAAAAAGCAATTGGCCGAGTCAGAACCGCCTGTGTGAGCGGGCGGCCAGTTCGTCGAAGGCAGACCAAGAGTCTCCTTCGAAACATGCTAAATACACTAAGTTTATTCTTACCGTTTATTCGCGTAATTCGCGGGAAACAAAACTAAGGAGAAGAACATCATGGCAAACAAAACAGTAGTGACCGCTGAACCCAACAAACAGGACCTCTTCATAACTCGCGAATTCGACGCCCCCCGCGAACTCGTCTTCAAGGCACACACCGATCCGGATCAGTACTGTCAATGGGTCGGACCAAACGACCTGGAAATGTCGGTTCAGAAGCTCGATGCCTTCGACGGCGGTGCCTTCGAATTCACGCACACTCGTGGCGGACACAGGTATCGGTTCTTTGGTGTCTATCACGAAGTGCTGCAGAACGAACGCATCATCGGCACGTTCGAATTCGACGGCCTGCCCGAACGCGGCCACGTGATAATGGGCAAAACGGTATTTGAGGAATTACCGAATAATCGCTGCAGACTGGTACACCAATCGGTCTTCTTTTCGGTCGCTGACCGCGACGGCATGATCCAGTCCGGTATGGAACGCGGCGTTACAGAGGGTTATGAGAAACTGGATAAAATACTTGCACGATCAGCCGCCTCGTCGGCAAATGTCTGACCGATAGACATAAAAACAGGGCGTCCCGAGATCTTCGGTTCGCCCTTTGATAACCAGTTTAGCCAAAGTTTCAGGCCTTGGCCTTTTTGATCTCTTCGACCATAACAGGCACGGCTTCAAACAGATCGCCGACGATGCCGTAGTCGGCAATGTCGAATATCGGAGCCTCGCTGTCTTTATTTATGGCCACGATGGTACCTGCATTTTTCATACCGACGATGTGCTGGATCGCGCCTGAAATGCCGAGAGCGATATAAAGCTTCGGTGCGACGGTCTGGCCACTTGAACCGATCTGACGGTCGATCGGCAGCCATTCGCTGTCGCAGATCGGACGCGATGCCGCAAGATCGGCGCCAAGCACATCCGCCAATGCCTGGGCGACGGCGATGTTCTCCTGCGACTTGATGCCGCGGCCGATGGCAACGATCACCTCTGATTTCGTAAGATCGACCGAAGCCTTTGCCTCCTGGAATGGCTCTTCAGCCGTCATTCGAACTTCCCCGACGGGAACTTCGATCGTCTCTACGGAAGCACTTCCCTTTTCTGCAGCGTCACCGCGAAACGCTCCCGACTGAAACGTTACAAAATATGGTGCGTCGCCGCCAACCGTAACGTCGGCATCGAGCTTTCCAAGGAAGATACGTCGCGAAAGAACGAGTTTGCCGCCTTCGGCACGATAGCGAATACAATCGCCTACGACCTCACGGCCAAATCTCGTAGCGACCTTTGGAGCGAAATCGCGCACCTGGTATGTGTGAGACATCACCACATACTGCGGGTTTGTTGCTTTGATCACCTGCTCGAACGCATCGGCATAGGCATCCGGCGTATAGGTTCCAAGCTTTTCGTTTTTGGCAACGATCACTTTTTCGATCGCATATCCGGCGATCTCCTGTGCCAATGCGCAATCTTTATCGCACGGTAAAACGGCGGCGACCTTCAGCCCAAGATCTTTTCCGATAGACTGTGCAGCGGTGATCGCCTCGAGTGATGTCTTGTTCAAAACGCAATTCTTATGTTCGATGAATACGAGGATCATATTACCCGCACCTCCGTCTTGAGTTTCTCGACCAACTCCGCTGCACCGGCCTTTGCGTCGCCGTTGCCGAGGATCTGCGTTTGTTTGGTCTTCAGAGGCATATAGACCTTCTGGACGGCCTGACCACTGGCAAATGCATCGACCGTCGGTGTGACATCTTTTATCTCTTTCTTCTTAGCCGCCATGATGCCCTTCAGCGAGGCATATCGGATCTGCGAAATGCCCGATTGGATCGTCAACAACGCCGGCAGCTTATAGGTGAACCATTGATACCAACCGCTTTCCAATTCGCGTTTCACCCGGAGCGTATCGCCCAAGCTTCCGCGGTCGACCTCGATAACGATCGTCGCGTGCGGAATGCCGAGCATCTCTGCGAGAACAACGCCGGTTTGGCCATAGCTCGCATCGTCCGACTGAAGACCGGCAAAAACGAGGTCGGCATTCTCGTCGCGGATGGCATCAGCGATCGCCTTGGCGATCTGATACGGCGAAAGCCTGTTGGCGTTATCGGCAACAACGTGAATCGCCCGGTCGGCACCGCGGGCGAGCGCGTCTTTGATGACAGTCTTGGCCGACTGGGGGCCGAGCGAACAAACGATGACCTCGCCGTCGCCTTTAGCCTCTTTTAAGCGAAGAGCTTCTTCGAGGGCGTAACCGTCCGACTCGTTGGTCTGCTGTGCGACGTCCGCCTCGTTGATCCATTTTTCGTCTGAACCGATGCGCAGTACGGCATCCTTGTTCGCGACCTGTTTCATTAAAACAATGATTTTCATAGAAGGTCAGTCAAATGAATGAGTATTCATTCATATTATGTAAAAAGAGCGTTCCCGCCTCAAATCGGCGGAAACGCTCAAGGTCATTATTCCTCGTAACGCTTAAAGATCAGACACGCGTTGGTCCCGCCAAAGCCGAAACTGTTCGAAAGAACATAGTCAACTTTAGCATCCCGAGCGACATTCGGAATGTAATCCAGATCACACTCCGGATCGGGGATCTCATAGTTGATCGTCGGCGGAAGCTTGTTTTCCGTAAGGGCTTTCACTGAGAACACGGCTTCAATACCGCCGGCAGCCCCGAGGGCATGGCCGGTCATCGACTTTGTCGAGCTAACGGCGAGCCCATTATTGGCGTGGTCACCAAAAACCTTTTTGATCGCCATGCTCTCGAACTTGTCGTTGTACGGCGTCGACGTTCCATGAGCGTTAACGTAACCGATCTGATCCGGCGTGATCCCTGCGTCCTTGATGGCACGCTCCATTACGCGAATAGCCCCGGAGCCGGTTTCATCGGGCATGGTCACGTGAAAAGCATCGCCGCTCATTCCGTAACCTACGACCTCTGCAAGAATGTTGGCGCCGCGCTTCTTCGCAAACTCAAGCTCTTCAAGTATCATGATCCCCGAGCCTTCGCCGATCACGAATCCGTCTCGCTCTGCGTCAAAAGGCCGTGATGCGTGTTTGGGGTCGTCATTTCGCGTTGAGAGTGCCCTCATCGACGCAAATCCCGCGACCGACATTGGCGTAATGGCGCTTTCAGCACCCCCGCAGATCATCGCGTCGGCGTCGCCGCGCTCGATGATCCTGAAGCTGTCTCCGATAGCATGTGCACCGGCAGAACAGG
>CAYTDJ010000026.1:0-12836 GCA_964436265.1 uncultured Chloracidobacterium sp.
GACTTTCAAGTGTCAACGGTTCATCCCTATCACTGCGCTCCTGCAGTTTTAGGATAAATAGCTTACCTTGCGATCGAGCTGTGACGATCCCGCCGATCTGAAGCTGTGGATTCATAAGCCCTGCGGCCGTTTGATCCCCAAAAGCCTGTCTGAGGTCATCCTCTGCAAGATAACCCAGGTCTCCGCCTTGAAACTTACTTTGGTCTTCACTGACTTCCCTCGCAACTGAAGCGAAATCCTGCCCGACCTTGAGCTTTCCAATAACCTCATTCGCCTTGAAAACCGCCGACTGCTCGTCTGTCGTGGTATCTCCTTCACCAAGGTTCTTCGGATCGATAACGATAGCTGCGAGTTTCACACCCTTTCGCTTAACGAAGGCATCCTTGTTTCCACTGTAGAAAGCTTCGATCTCGCTGTCTTTGGGCTGCTCGATCTTTCCGGTGATCTTATCGGTCAGTTTTTGGATCGCGATCCCTTTCTTGATCGCCAATCGGGCCGAGGCTTCCGTTTCGCCGATCTCCTTCATTTTCGCGTCGAACTGTTCAGCGGAAAGGCCGCTTTCGGACTTGCGTTTGTTGAACTCAGCCGTGACTTCGTCATCTGTCGGCACGGTTCCTTCCTTTTCCGCCTTTTGGAACATCACTTCCTGTTCGATCAAGCCCTGAAGCACCTGTAGGCGGGCTGCCGCCAATTCCAAGGGAGAAAGTTTTCCTTCCTGGCCCTGTGTCTGCTGTTTGATACCCCGGTCGACCTCTTCCATCTTGATCGCCTTTCCGTTGACGGTTGCGGCAGTTTCATTTGGATCGACGCCCCCGGTCGCGCCAGGGCCCGACGGGCCGCCACACGCGGCCGCAAAAGCCGCTATCGAAAGAAGGACAACAAAAAGGAAACTGTTTTTTAAGATCTGCACGTTGGAAATAACTCCTCTAAAAGAATCAATTAAGTTCATTACTTGACTTGTCTACACTCGATTTGCTATAAGTTCTGTTTTTGAGTTTTTCAAAACTCGCACTTACCTCATCCGTAAGGGAGGCAATTATTTATGGCACAAAGATGCGACATATGCGGCAAAGGCCCGCAATTCGGAAACAACGTTTCACATGCGAACAATAAGACCCGCCGCCGGTTCAACCCGAACTTGCAGCCGGTTCGTGTCCAGCTTCCAACCGGAAGTAATGGCCGGATAAAGGTGTGCACTCGCTGCATCAAGTCGGGCAAGATTGTCAAAGCTGCGTAAAGTCAATTTGAGTTACGCTTTCTCGAGATAGTTGCCAAACGCTGAAGATTTACGGCGTTTGGCATTTTCTTATGTCCGTCAAACTTCATTTTGACGAGGTATCAACAAACCGAAGTTCGTTGAACTAAACAAGGGCAATGCAGTCGATCTCGACTTTCGCATCGCGCGGCAATCTTGCCGCCTGAACGGTCGCACGCGCCGGTTTATTCGAATCGAAATACCTTCCGTAAACCTCGTTCATCACCGCAAACTCACCCATATCAGCAAGGAATACGGTCGTCTTTACGACGTTTTCAAGACTCGACCCACCCGCCTCTAGGACCGCGATCAGGTTCTTGAATACCTGCTCTGTCTGCTCCGCAACACCGCCGGACACAAATTCTCCAGTTGCCGGATCGATGGGGATCTGACCGGAGCAGAACAGCATTCCGTTGGCTTTTATCGCCTGTGAGTAAGGTCCGATAGCACCGGGCGCACTTTCAGTTGAAATGATCTCTTTCATCGCCATTGTTTGAGTCGAAAATCAATCCCCAAGCAAAAGGGGAATATTAGCAAATCCCGGCAGCAAAAGAAAGCGGTGGGCAGGGTTATTTCGGGCTTTTCTATGCGTTTTGACGTTCGACGGCAATTACGCCTGGAACCTTTTCGATCGACGATATTACTCGGTCAAGGTGCTTTTTGTCATAAACCTCGACCGTCACCTCTATAATTCCCGTGTCATCCCGTGAAACGTTTGCACGTGCATCTCTGATGCCGGTCTTTATTTCGGCGATCGCATTCGTTATTCCGGCAAGCATGCCCGTTCGGTTCTCGGTCGTCACCATAATAGAGACCGACTGGATCTCATCTTTGTCGTTCTTTGCCCAATCCACCTCAACGATCCGATCCTTGTTGATCATTAACTGGCGGACATTCTTGCATTTCTTACTGTGCACGACGATGCCCTTTCCCAGCGAGATATAACCGACGATATCTTCGCCTCGAAGCGGATTGCAGCAGCGAGCTCGTGTAGTAAGAAGGTTGTCCACCCCCTTTACGATGATCGCATCCTCGCCGAGACCAATGAATTTTCGAACCGCCTTGATCCCGGTTTCCAGGCGCGTTTGGTTTCGCTTATCGGGATCGAGTTCGGCGAATTTCTCTGCTCCTAGAAATTTGGACAGAACATTTCTGGGAAGCGTCTTTCCGTAGCCGATCGAGGCAAGAAGATCTTCTGGCCTGCTCAGACCGTAATCGTTAGCGATCTTTTTCAGTTCGACCTCATTATTCAATAGCTTCTTGCTGGAAACCCGAAATCGCTCGGCTTCTTTTTCCAGAAGCTTACGGCCAAGTTCAATAGAATCGGAGCGCTGTTGCTCCGATATCCAATGCCGAATTCGGTTCCGGGCTTTTGATGTAACAACAAAATTAAGCCAGTCGCGCGAAGGCTTCGAGTTTGGCGTTGTAAGGATCTCGATCACATCGCCGTTTTGGATCTCCGTTCTCAGCTGCACGATCCTGCCGTTTATCTTGGCTCCCGTACAAGTATCTCCAACCTCTGAGTGGATCGCATATGCGAAATCTAAAGGCGTCGCCCCCTTGGGAAGTTGTATCACTTTCCCCATCGGCGTGAATGCGTAAACGTCTTTTGGATAAAGATCCAGCTTCAAAGATTCGATAAAGTCTTCCGAATCTTCGTTTACCTCGGTAGTTTCCACGAGCGGGAGAAGCAGTTTTTCGACGGTCTTTCTAAGTTCATCGAGAGTTTCGTCCTCATCGCTTGCCCCAAGTTTCTTTTCCTTGTATTTCCAATGTGCCGCTACACCTTCTTCGGCGATCTGGTGCATTTCTTCAGTTCGTATTTGCACCTCAAATGGCTGACCTCCGTCACCGATCACAGAAGTATGCAGGGACTGATAAAGATTATCTCTGGGAATCGCTATCCAGTCCTTAAATCGCTCCGGAACCGGTGTCCAGATATCGTGCACGACGCTTAATGTCAGGTAACAGTATTTCCTGTCATTCGGAGTAATGATCCGTGTTGCGATGAGGTCGTAAACCTGTTCGATGGCTATCTTCTGCTTTCTCAACTTTTTCCATAGTGAGTACAGACGTTTAACGCGCCCCTCGATCGCTACGACCGGGACGTCATTCTCCGCAAGCTTTGAAGAGATCATGGACTTGATACGCTCGAGGATCGCTTCTAGCTCGGGCCTTCTTGCGTCAACTTCTTTTGAAAGCTTCTTATACTCTTCGGGATAGATGTTTTGAAATGACAGGTCCTCCAGCTCGCTTCGCATCTTACCCATACCAAGCCGGTGTGCGATCGGCGCATAGATATCAAGTGTTTCCTGTGCAATTCGAGCCCTTTTCTCCGGCTTTAGGAACTGCATTGTCCTCATGTTGTGAAGCCGATCGGCGAGTTTGATCAGAACGACACGAACATCGGTTATCATGGCCAGGACCATCTTTCGGACGTTTTCGGCCTGTTGTTTCTCCTTCGACAGATTACTGATATGAGCGATCTTCGTGAGTCCGTCAACGAGCAGGGTGATCTCGTCACCAAAATACGACCGGATCGTATCAAGATCGACAAGGGTATCTTCAACGACGTCATGCAAAAGGCCGGTCGAAACGCTTACTTCGTCAAGTCTCATATCCGCGAGGATATTGGCGACCTCGAGCGGATGCACCAAATACGGTTCGCCGGAGGCTCGTTTCTGACCCCGATGATGAAGCGCGGAGAAGAGATATGCCCTCCGGATCAATTCGGTATCCGGGTCAGGGCGATTGCCTTCCACCTTTTCAATGATGTCTTCAATTCGGATCATCATCCAGTAGGTTCCATTCTATCGGCGAACTATCGCCAAAGTATAGACAATTTTCCGTTCCTGCTCTGAAATAGACAAAAAAATCGATGCCCTGCGATCTGCCGGACATCGATCTTCAAAAACCAACTTTCACCAACCGTTATTTTTTGGCGTTGGCATTTGTGCTTGCCGCCGCATCAGAGGCTGCCCTGCGTGTATCCACTTCAGTCTGAATGTTTCTTACAACCTCGCTAAGCTCCGAGTATTGCGATCGGAACGCATCGCCCTCGGCTTTGAGACGATCACGGTCGGCGGTTCTGCCTTCCATCTCTGCAAGGCGCATAGCCTGAATGGTCAAGCTGGCGCGATAGGAACGGGCCGATTCAAAGATCTTTATAACGTCGTTGTTTGACTTCAACTGCTCATCCGTCAACGACTTGAGAATCAATGATTTTGCATTCTTGACCGAGTCCGGTTCAAGGGCCATCGCTTTACCAATGAGTTCCTCACCCGTTGACACACAGCCTTTGAATTTATCGAATTCTGCGGCGTCCGCCGGTTTCACGAACTGAAAGATATCTTTCCCGTCCTTGTCCTTGGCCTTTTTCTTCGTCGCGTCGGTATCACTGATCTCGTTCGCACAAGTGTTCTGCTTCGCCGCAAGGGCCGTCAATGCCTCAGCTCGAAACTGCGGTTCGATGGCCGTGTTGGCCGATCTTTCAGTGACCCACTTTTGCCAGTCATCTGTTTTCTGCAGGTTTTCAAACAGGCTCGCGATCGCCTTGTAAGAACTCTGATCATTAGGATTCAGAGCTAGTGCTTTTTTGTATTCTGCGATCGCATTCTCAGCCAATGCAGGATTCTGGCGATTTCCGATGTACTGTGAATGAAGAGTTCGGGCCAGAAATACCTGAGCCGTTTTACCTTCGGTAGACTGCGGATCCCGTGCTGCCGCTTTTCGAAAGAGAGCCTCCGCTTCTGCAAACTTTCGTTCCCTATATGCGACCGATCCGTCGACCAGGTCCTTACGTGACATTACCCGGTTGTAGTATGTGCAATTGGTTGACGCGATCACACCGATCGCCAATAAAAACAATACCCCTAAACGAGAAGATCTCATTTTTAGACTCCGTAAAAAGGCGGGCACGGAAATTCTCTGTCGTTCCGTGCCTTATTCGCCCGAATTAATCAGTAAGATCGTCGACCTGGAGGCCGATCGGTGACGCACCCGCCAACTTAGCAGCGTCAATTACCTTTACTACATCGCCATACCTTACAGTCTTTGGCGATTTGATAAAGATCGTCTTTTCTATCTCGTTGCTATTCTCACGGAAAACACCATTGTTTTCCCGCGTCTTGAATATCTCCGATAGTTTTGCTGTTAATGCAGAAGCATCGCTCACATCTCCCGCTGCTTCGTTGTTCAGCGTTATCCCCTTTGTTTCCCTATTGATCGCGACCACGAGGGTCAACGGATTAGGCTTGACGTCAAGGTTCTGCTGGTTCTTTGGTTCCGCCGGGACTTTCGCTTCAAACTTACTCGGTTTGACCGGCGTGATGACCATGAAAATGATCAAAAGCACCAACAGAACGTCGATCAACGGTGTTACGTTAATATTTGGCGTTGCCTCACCTTTCGGGCCGCCTGATGACATTCCCATAACTTTTCACTCCAAACCGCCAATGCGGCTCTCTGAATTAATTTGCTGCCGCGGCCTCTCCTCCGCCTTTCTTCTTGTCCGCGACAAGTCCGATCTTGTCGATGTCCTGTTTACGGATGATATCGATGGCCTTCACCACAGTTCCGTAATCGACGTCAACGCCGCTCTTGATGTAGACGATGCGCTTTTCGGGCGTTTTGTCTTTCATCATATTCTTGACCTTTTCACCAAGGCCTTCGAGCGGAAATTGTTCCTTGCCTACATAGAAGTTGTTGTTATCAGGAATGGCGATCAGAACGGACGTGTCCTTCGTAATATCCATATCCTCTTCAGGCGAAGTGAGTTCCCTCGGATAGTTCACCGTTACGCCCGATTGGAGCAGCGGTGTGACGATCATGAAGATGATCAGCAGCACCAGCATAACGTCCACCATCGGGGTTACGTTGATCTCCGAGTTATATTCATCGGTTCCACCGACTTTTGCACCCATGGCTATATATCTCCCTCAGAAAAACTGCTTGCGGGCAATTAGCCGCGCAGAGCCTTCGTACGCTGTTTGATGAAGTAATCCACCAATTCGGAAGCCGAGTTCTCCATCTCAACGCCAAAGCTGGTTACTTTGTTCGTGAAATAGTTGAACAGCCACACCGCGGGAACCGCAACAGCGATACCAAAAGCGGTAGCAACGAGGGCCTCAGCGATAGCACCACCCACTGCGGCGATACCGGCGTTTTCAGCCTGAGCCAATCCGACGAAAGCACCGATGATACCTACAACGGTTCCGAACAGTCCGACGAAAGGTGCCGTCGAACCAACGGTCGCAAGTCCAGAAAGCCCACGCTTCAATTCAGCGGTCTTAACTGCGATAGCTCGCTCGAGTGCACGCTTCGAAGCTTCCATCTCATCTGCAGAGATATCCGAGTTGCCCTGGTGCGCGGTGAACTCCTTGAGTCCAGACGAGACGACCATTGCGAGGTGTGAATCCTTGTGCTTATCGCTGATGTTTATCGCTTCATCGATGTTGCTGTTCTTAAGCGCCTGAGCAACTTTCGGAGCGTACTGACGCGATTGCTGGCGAGCCTTGTTATATGTCAACCAACGTTCGATACCAACAGCGATCATGTAAACCGCTTCGATAAGAAGGATCGCGATAACGATCCAGCCGGGAATCGTCAAGCTCTTGGCGATATCATAGATACCGAACGAGATCTTGGGCGCGCCCTCAGCAAAAAACATCAACGAGCCTAAAAGGCTGGCAAAAAAAGTCATGGTTTTTCCTCCAAAGAAAATCGAAAAATCTATTATTGCGAAAGTCTATGATTATCGTAAGAGGCTTCCGTTTTAGAAGCCTCTCCTATCTTCCGTTAATTAGGGAACAAAGTTGTAAGTGATCACACCCGAGACTTTTACCGGTTGCCCCGAAAGCATCGTCGGGCTAAATCTAGCTCCACGAGCCGCTTGAACAGCAGCAGCACGGAGAAGCGGGTGGCCGCTTACAGCTGACGCCGAAACTACGTTTCCGCTCTCATCGATAAGAACTTGGACGCTTACAGCTCCGGAAGCCCTTACCGCACGGGCGGCCGGTGGATAAGGCGGTTTCGGAAGACTTGTGGCCTTACCGTTCAGCACACCTCCTGAGATCTGCTTCGGAACTGGTTTCTTGACCGGCGGCGGCGGCGGCGCATCTGCAGCATCATCATCGCCTCCCTGCCCGGTGGCACCACTATTGCTGCCTGAACCTGTCGTGTTCACAGGCCCTTGGTAGTCAGGCGGCGGAGCGTTTTCGGCGCTGAAGTTTCGGTCGCCCTTGACGGTGAACTTGTTTGGATCGCGAGGCGGGATGGTGAGTTTTTCCGTACTTACTTTGTCCGGTACCTTCGGAGGCGTCTCAGTCATGCTCGCGATGATCTCCTTTCGGATATCAACGTTCGGGTCTTTCTGTTGTTCCGGCTTCTTTTCCGGTTCAGGCTCGGGCGCTTCCTCAATGATCGGCGGCGCAACCAGTGTGTCCAGCGAAAGTTCTTCGCCACCCATGCCAAAGTCCTTACCGAAAAGACTTACACCCCAGGAGAAAACGGCCGCAGTCGTTATAATTACAAACGTAACTAAGAGCAGCGTGTTCTTCTTTGTGTCCTCTCCAGCATGACTCCTGGATTCTACTAATTGGTCTAACATCGTTCTTTCCTCCCTCTTACCGGTGCCAAACTTGGTCAAGGGTTACGAAACCTTTCTGGATTGATTAGATGTATCCGCGCGTTTTCGGAGTTGTAGCCATTCCGTCGGGGTGAGCCGACAGGAACCGCAGTCTTCGAAATTTTCCGTTTAAGTCAAAAGACAAATTCGTGATGCGCGGGATGATACGGAAATTTGCCGGCAATAAAAACGATTATCCGACAGTTTCCGAACAACCCTTAACGAATCCAACGGAAAAACGCAGATCGAAAAAATTTTAATTGACCAGCAACGAAGAAAGTCTATTAAGTTAAAACTTGAAAGTCAAGAATAACAAGCTATTTTTATAACGTTGTCCTTAACTTTTTCTTCCAGTTCATCACAATGTGTTATCACCATTCTTATGTGATGTGCCAGCCTCAGAAAAACGTCTATCTGGTTACGGGCCGTCTTGTCACAGACCGGCGCGAGGCAGAGGCAAGTTTCTCTCCCGAACCCTGAGAGGAAACCTGGACCTCCTTCATTTTCGACTCGCCTATCTTGCTCTGCCACCAGATCGCGATCGGGCTTGCGATCGCTATGGTCGAGTAGGTCCCCGCGATCGAGCCAACGAAAAGCGCCAGCGAAAAGCCACGCAGCACCTCGCCGCCGAACAGCACCAACGCAAGCACCGAAAGGAAGACAAGTCCGTTGGTAACTATCGTCCGTGACATCGTCTGATTGATCGAATCGTTCGTCAAAGCGTAAAGCGACTTGTCACGATTCATTGTCAGGTTCTCACGAATGCGGTCAAAGATGACGATCGAGTCGTTAACTGAAAATCCGACAAGGGTAAGGAACGCCGCAAGTACCGTAAGGCTGACTTCCCACTGGAACACCGAAAAGAACGCCAGCGTGATCAATACGTCGTGGAACACAGCGATAACCGCACCGGCGGCATAGGTCCAGTCGTAGCGGAATGCAATGAAAAGCAAAATCCCTGCCATTCCGAGCAGCGTCGCTATCACCGCCTGATTCCTCAACTGTGCTCCGGCAACGGGGCCGACGGAGTCTGTTCCGACGATCTTGTATGATGCATTCGGATCTTCCTGAACACTGAGATTGGGCTGGGCCTCGGCTCCGAACGTGTCGAGTGCTTTCTTGACCGACTCACGGCCAATATTCACTTGATTCGCGGTCGCGGCCTCATCGCCGGAAGACTGTGAACCTTCCAGAAGGGGTATCTTTATAAGAACCTCATCGGTCTTGTCCAACGAATCCTGAATGATCGGCTCGGTGATGCCAGCTCCGTCCAATGCGGTTCGAATTTCCTCAACGGACGGTTTCTGCTTGAACTTAGCAGTAATGACCGTTCCGCCCTGGAAATCGACGCCAAGATTGAACGCATCGGTCCCGCCGGGTGAAAGCTGACGGCCAATTGCCGAAGCGAGCCCGGCGATTAAAATGACGATGGAAACAAAGATCAGCGGTTTTCTGATCCCCATCCAGTCGACGTTGATGTTCGGAAGAATTTGAAACATTTACTTATTAAACTTTAATCACGGTTTCGAACCCCTGATCGCCTGACAATTTTCTAAAGCGGGCCCTATAATCCTGAGATCGAAACCTCTTAGATGCTCAATTTCTGCATATTCGGGTTTCGATGCAGCAGCCACATGAAGATCGTCCGCGACACAAAAACCGCCGAAAACAGGTTGATCAACAACCCTAAGATCAGCGTTACCGCAAAACCGCGGATCGGGCCAGAACCATACAGGTATAGGATAATGGCCGAGATGATCGTTGTGACGTGCGTATCTATGATCGTAATGAAAGCACGGTCAAACCCGATCTCGACCGCCTTCGACACATTGAACCCGAGCCCTAATTCTTCACGCATTCGTTCAAATATAAGAACGTTCGAGTCAACAGCCATACCAATGCCAAGGATAAGACCTGCGATTCCCGGCAATGTGAGCGTTGAGTCAAATGATATCAGGGCTGCCATCGTCAAGAGCATGTTGAGCACAAGAGCGATAACGGCATTGATTCCCGAACCCCGGTAATAGATCAACATGAAAATAACGATGAAGATCAAACCCGCTAGCGACGCTGTGACGCCAGCCCGGATCGAATCTGCTCCAAGGCTCGGGCCCACGGTTCGCTCTTCCTGATATTCAAGCTTTGCAGGAAGCGCTCCGGAACGGAGTGTCAGTGCAAGGTCATCGGCCGTGGCTTTAGTAAACCTGCCGGAGATCTCACCCTGATCATCGATCCGAGATTTGATGTACGCGACCGATTTTACTTCTCCATTCAGAACAACGGCCATGTAGTTATTGATGTTCTTACTGGTCCAATCGCCAAATTTAGCGGCGCCGGCCGGCTTTAGCGAAAAGGAGATCTGATAATCGTCCTGATTTCCCGTCCGCGAGACCGCGTTCGCGTCACGAAGTTCGCTTCCGTCCACCACTGCCGGACTCTCAACAACAACAAATTGTTTCGGGCGTTCGTTTGGCGGCTTTGTGGCGGCAGAATCGTCCCTTTCTGTATAGGGGAGAACCTTCCTGTTAGACGGAACCGCCCCTCCAAGAGATTGCTTGGCAGCTTCTTCCGTCGGATATGTCGCAACAGCCGACGGACTTGGCGGACTGACCACTTTCATAAGTGAAAGCTGTGCGTCGTCACCGATAAGTTTCTTTACACGTTCCGGATCGTCAACGCCAGGCATTTGCAGCAATATCTGACCCGAAGATTCAGCACCATGACGCTGAAGAGTAGGTTCCTTTACGCCGAAAGCGTTGATACGGCTTTCAATGATCTTCAACGCCTGTTCAACAGCCTGATTTTTCAAAACCGTCTGAATGTTCGATGGCAAACTCCATGTAATGGAATTCGCATTCGAACTTACAGACCAATTAACAAAATCAACCTTTTTCTTGACCTCTTCGATCACAGCATCAGCCTGAGCCCCTTCGCCAAGGTTCAGCGTGATCGAATAAGTTGACCCCTGAGCTGTGACCTGGCTGCCGGTAACAGGCAGTTTTGCTTCCTGTGCAGCGGTCACGGCCGCCTGAGCATTGTTCTCGGTCAGAGTTTTAAGGTAATCATCGGTCTTTACCCGCATTACAAGATGCGAGCCTCCCTTGAGGTCCAATCCAAGGTTGATGTTATTGGCGAGGTTATTCTTGATTCCCTGCCACGTAAAATCCGACGCCGAAGGGATATGACGCGGGCCGAATACGAGATATATGCCACCCAGCGTCACCACGAGGATAAACGCAGTTCTGATCCACAAACTGTTGTTTTTCATTACAGACTACAGCCGCAAAGATCACAGACATTAATTTCTACGATCCGCGGCTAAATTCTTATTTCGAAGTCTCTTCCGCCTTTTTCCCTACGACGGCACTCTTTCCGATCTCAAGGAACGATTTCTCGGCGCTTTGAATTATGAAGCTGGTTTCCTTAACTTCCTTGATCTTCCCAATAACACCGCCATTTGTAACGATCTCGTCATTGATCTTCAATGTCGTGATCATGTCCTGGAGTTGCTGTTTCTGTCGTTTTTGCGGAAGGATCACCAAAAAATAAAAGATCCCAAAGATCAGGACAAAAGGAAGCAGTGACCAGATCAAACTGGTGCCGCCGGCATCCTGGAAATATAAAAGAAAGTAATTCATCGCGTAAAGAAAAGGTTAATCATATACAGACGTAAGGGCTTTTTCAAACCTGCTCGTCGTCATTTCTGCAAGTTTTGGCAAGAAATTCCTTACGAAAGGTCGCAAAACGCCGGTCCTTAATCGCCTCACGGGCGTCTTTCATTGTATTCAGATAGAACGCAAGATTGTGATGAGAGATAAGCGTGGCGGCGAGCATTTCGCCTGCCTGATAAAGATGCCGCAGATATCCACGCGAATATCTTCTGCAGACCGAACAACTACATTCCGGATCAAGCGGTTCATCATCCAGCGTGAATTTCGCGTTTCGAATATTCAATTTCCCTCGTGACGTGAAGACGCCGCCGGTCCGCCCGTTCCTCGTCGGCATCACGCAATCGAACATATCGACTCCTCGATAGACCGCCTCGATCAGGTCCTCTGGAGTGCCAACTCCCATTAGATATCTTGGGGCATCCGACGGCATCTTTGGCGCGATGTGCTCCAAAACACCGTACATGACCGGCTTCTCTTCCCCGACGCTCAATCCGCCGATGGCGTAACCGTCAAAACCAATATCGACCGTCCTATTGAGACTCTCTTCGCGAAGATCGAGATGTCCTGCCCCCTGAACTATGCCGAATAATGTCTGTGACCGCCCGCTAAGGCCGCCCGTATCCGCACCCTCGATCTGCAATTCGCTGAATCTATCCTTTGAGCGCTTCGCCCACCTCGCGGTTAGCTGCAGGCTCTGTTTCGTACGTTCATGACCCGCGTCGCCGGGCGGGCATTCGTCGAAGACCATCACGATATCGGATCCGAGTGCGGCCTGTACTTCCATCGAAACTTCAGGTGAAAGAAACTTTTTACTCCCGTCGATGTGTGAACGAAATTCGACGCCTTCTTCAGTGAGCTTTCTCAGTTCTGTAAGCGAAAAGACCTGAAACCCGCCAGAATCGGTAAGGAGCGAACGATTCCAAGTCGAGAACTTATGAAGTCCGCCGAGCTGCCGTATCACTTCGTGTCCCGGCCTCAGAAATAGGTGATATGTATTTCCGAGAATTATCCGTGCGTCTAACTCATCCTCAAGCCATTCGAAGCGAACGCCCTTTACAGTTCCTTGTGTGCCGACGGGCATAAAAACCGGCGTTTCGATGACCGAACGCCGTGTCGTAATGATTCCGGCCCGGGCTTCACCGTCTTGTCCGGTTACTTCCCAGGTAATAGCTTTACTCATCTTATTGTTCGTACTTACCAACAAGCGACCATATTGCAGGCCCGCCGACCGCCGTTTCCGAAACGATCACGCCGTTCTCGTCGATCAGGACTCCCGACGCCACTC
>CAYTDJ010000027.1:0-12827 GCA_964436265.1 uncultured Chloracidobacterium sp.
ATACGTGCAGCATACACTTTATCGCCGACGAAGACCGGCCGGGGCGGGGGATCGTCGCCGCGCGCGGGCCCGACGTCGACGATCTCGACACTGGGTCGATCGAGGCCAAACGAGAGGATGCTCGCCTTTCGCTCGGAGCCGACGCCGCGGACCACGCCGACGGCAACGACGCCTCGCGCGTCGAGCACTCCGTCACCGAACGCGAGCTCGCCGGGTCCGCTCGCCGCGAGCGACACTGGCGTGCCGAGCGCGACGCAGCGCGCAGGCGCCGTTGCTTCGCCGCGCGCACCGAGCGGACGCGCGGGCGGCTCACCGATCGGGGTCGGATCGCCCGCGTCGATGCGATCGAGGAGCACCGACTGCGACGTTCGCACGAGCACCCACGCGGTGACGAACGCCGCGACGGTGACCACGACGGCGGGCGCGAGCGACGGTCGCTTCATCGCCTCAGTGCGCGGCGGCGCGGAGGCGCGGCGCGGGAGCGATGGCGCGCCCCGCGAAGCCGTCGACGACCTCGAGCGCGAGCTCGTACTTCTCGAGCGGCGGCATCACGTAGGCGCCCGCGACGCGCTCATGCACGGCCGCGAGCATCTCGCGCGCGATGGCGACGCCTTCTTTGCGACCGGCAGCGCCGGTGCCCGCTTTGCGCATGCGCTCGCGGACGTGCTCGGGAACCTGCATGCCGGGCACCTCGTTGTGGAGAAACTCGGCGTTGCGGTAGCTGGCGAGCGGGAGGAGACCGACCAATACCGGCAGGCCGAGCGGCGCGATGTCGTCGAGGAACTTCACGAGCACCGCGGGATCGTAGACCGGCTGCGTCATCACGAGCTCGGCGCCCGCCGCCTTCTTCTGGGCCAGCCGATCGAGCTCCCGCGGATAGTTGAGCGCAGCGGGCTCGGCGCCGGTCGCGAGCACGAAGCTCGTGGTCGCGCCGAGCGGCTTTCCGCCCGGATCGATGCCGTGGTTGAGGCGCGTGGCGAGCTTGAGAATGCCGATCGAGTCGAGATCGTAGACCGGCGTCGCGTCGGGGAAGTCACCCATCTTCGGCGGATCGCCGGTGATGATGACGAGATTGCGGAGGCCGAGGTCGTGTAGGGAAAGAGTGTAGATCTCGGTGGTTGCCGTATCATTAAAAAAAAAATTGAAGTTTGCTTTATCGTCGGTTGCTACATACTTACGGGCGATCTTACGCAGGCACGAACCGATCTCACGTTCCAGATTTCTCACGCCTGCTTCACGGGTATAATGACGGATCAATTCGAGCACGCCGTCTTCGGTAAACTTTACCAAGCTGTCATCGATGCCCGTATGTTCGCACTGTTTGGAAATCAGATGACGCTTTGCTATCTCGACCTTTTCTCGTTCGGTGTAGCCAGAAAGGTTCAATACTTCCAGTCGATCCTGAAGAGGAGGCGGTATCGTGTGAAGAACATTCGCGGTAGCTATGAAAAATACGTTCGAGAGATCGTAATCGACATCAAGGTAGTGGTCCCGGAACGTATGGTTCTGTTCAGGATCGAGTACCTCCAGCAAAGCCGAAGACGGGTCGCCTCTAAAATCTCTTCCGAGTTTATCGACCTCATCAAGAAGTATTACGGGATTTATCGTCCCTGCTCGCTTCATTAATTGAACTATCTGGCCGGGCAATGCACCAATGTAGGTTCGCCGATGGCCTCGGATCTCCGCTTCGTCATGAACCCCACCTAGTGCCAAACGTACGAACTTTCGGCCTGTGGCGTTCGCGATCGATTTTCCGAGCGAAGTCTTCCCAACTCCCGGAGGCCCCACAAAACATAGGATCGTCCCTTTTGGATTTTTAACAAGCTGCCGAACGGCAAGGAACTCGAGAATACGTTCTTTGATCTTTTCCAGTCCGTAATGATCTTCGTTAAGCGTATCCTCAGCTTCTCGAAGATCGTTATATTCCTCTGAACGCTGTTTCCACGGCACGTTTACGAGCCAATCTATATATGTCCGGGAAACAGTGCTCTCAGCCGACATCGGCGGCATCGCTTCGAGCCGCGAAAGCTCCTGGTGAGCTTTATCTTTGGCTTCGACGGTCATACCAACTTCGTCGATCTTCTTCTTTAGCTCCTCGAGCTCTGCCTTTTCGTCTTTCCGTCCAAGTTCTTTATGAATGGCTTTTATCTGCTCGTTCAGATAATACTCGCGCTGATGTTTGTCCATCTGTTTCTTTGTGCGAGCATGAATTGCGCGATCGAGCTGACGTTTTTCGATCTCAGCCTCAAGAACGTCGATAAGCTTTTGGAGCCGCTCAGGTACAGAAGCCGTCTCGAGCAAGACCTGTTTTTCATCAACATTGATGCGAAGGTGCGATGACATCGAATCTGCTATCTGGGCCGCCGAAATACCACGCAAGCTAGCGTGAAGTGCATCTGTGTAAGCATCCGGAGAGACTCTGAGCAGCTGTTCGACAAGCGTATGTATCTTTTGCAGGAGCCCGTCGGTCCGATACCCCGATTCCTCGCTCGAGATCACCTTCCGGACATGAGCGTGAAAGACACCATCGTCATCCTGTTCGATACGTACAGATTGCCCGCGTTCCCTGCCCTCGACAACGACCTTGATCTGCCCGTTGTCCTGACGCTGGGCCTGAAGGATCCGTCCGATGGTACCGACACTATGGATCTGATCCGCCGCCGGTTCGTCAACGGTCGCGTCATGTTGGGTCGCAAGAAAGATATCGCGTTCACCCGACATAGCCTCCTCAAGAGCGGCAACCGAACTGGGGCGTCCGATCTTGAAGGCAACTTTCGTGAACGGAAATATTACGACGTCCCGAATCGGGACCATTGCGTAACGCTTAATATCCGCCGGCATTTGGTCAGTAAACTCTTGCATAGAATTGAGGGAAATCAGTTTGTGAAACTATTCGGGTAATTAGAAATCGGATAAAACTATTTACGCAGAATTAACGGCTAAAAGCAACAGAAAATCGGCTGGCAGCCGACTAATCTTATTTACTGCGTACCGCGTATAAATAACGAATCAGGTCCGGATTCTAGAATTTTGCCGAGCGAGACGAACCTCTATACGACACTATCAATTGCAGCGACACATAATGATGTGGCCAGACGTTCGATAATTAGAATGTGATTCCTCGAACTTAGATTTCGCACGACTTTGCAGCGACGAACATCTACGCAGCACCGGATGCCGTTTAAGCGCCCTCCAATGAAATGCCAATAGCATGATCGCGAAACCAGACGGGCGTAATTTTCCATGCTTTGGATAAAACGCGAACATTTAGACGCTGGGTTACTGTATCGGGTGTTAACGATCGCCGGAATGTCTGGAATGAAATTGATCGGAGTCTTAACGATCGATCTTAGTGAAGGCTCACTATGCCGCCTCTTCGATACGAGGCGCGATCACGTCAAAGACCGGCGCTTTGCGCTCGATCATATCTTTGGTGATGACAAGTTCCTTGACCTTTTTCTCAGACGGAAGGACGTACATCGATTCAAGCAGGATCTCTTCCATGATCATCATCAGACCGCGTGCACCGACTTTTCGCTTGTGAGCCTGAAAGGCGATCGCTCTCAGGGCATCATCAGTGAACTTCAGCCCAATGTTATCAAACTCGAATTTTCGCTGGTACTGTTTGACCAGGGCGTTCTTGGGTTCCGTGAGGATGCGCACAAGCGCACTTTCGTCGAGCGGCTGAAGCGTTCCTACCACTGGCAAGCGACCGACGAATTCAGGGATCAAGCCATAATGCATTAGGTCTTCAGGCTCAAGTTTTTCGAGCGCTTCGTGCTGTCGCATCCGGCTCGTCTTAACGTCTGCTTGAAATCCAAGTGACTTGTTACGAAGCCTCTTCTCGACCACCTTTTCAAGGCCGATAAACGCTCCACCGCAAACAAACAGAATATTGGTGGTATCCAGTTGGGTAAATTCTTGCTGCGGATGCTTTCGACCGCCCCCTGTGGGAATGTTGGCAACCGTTCCTTCGAGTATCTTTAGCAATGCCTGCTGAACACCTTCACCCGACACGTCACGCGTGATCGACGGGTTGTCATCCTTGCGACAGATCTTGTCGATCTCGTCTATATAAATGATGCCGTGCTGTGCTTTTTCAACATCGTTTCCGGCAGCCTGAAGCAGCCGTAGTAGAATGTTCTCGACGTCTTCACCGACGTATCCTGCTTCGGTGAGGCTGGTGGCGTCGACGATGCAAAAAGGAACGCTGAGCACCTTTGCCAGTGTTTGAGCCAGAAGGGTTTTCCCTGTTCCAGTGGGGCCGATCAGAAGAATATTAGATTTTTGGATATCAATGTCTGAACGGCGCTTCACTAATTCCAGCCGTTTGTAATGTTGATATACCGCCACCGCAAGCCGCTTTTTGGATTCTTCCTGTCCGATGACATATTCGTCCAGAAAGGACTTTATCTCCTGAGGTTTTGGAAGAGATGTACGTGACGAGGTTGTCTCCTGCTGCTCGTCGTCGTTGATGATCTCGTTACAGATATCGATGCACTCATTGCACACGTAGACACCGGGACCGGCTATGAGCTTTTTGACGTCATTTTGCGACTTGCCACAGAATGAGCAGCACAAGAGTTCTTCTGGTCTTCGGAAATTTGCCATACGAGAAACAGTTAAGCTCTAGTCAATACATGAGGTCCGGCGGTGAAACCGGTCACTCAATTGAAAACACTACTTATCCCTGTGTTCAATGACCTCGTCAATGAGTCCATATTCTTTTGCCTGGATCGGGGTCAGAATGCGGTCTCGCTCCACGTCCTTTTCAACCTGTTCGAATGACTGGCCGCTATGATTCGCGATGATCCTTGATGTCATCTCGCGCATACGAAGGATCTCTTCCGCCATAATTCGAACATCAGTGGCCTGGCCCGATGCTCCGCCTGAGGGCTGATGGATCAGTATCCTTGCATTTGGCAATGCGAACCGCTTCCCTTTAGCGCCTGCCGTAAGCAGCAAAGCTCCCATCGAGGCACACTGGCCGACACAGATCGTCGTACAGTCGTTCTTAATGAACTGCATCGTGTCGTAAATGGCCATTCCCGCCGTTATCGAACCGCCCGGAGAATTGATGTACAGGTTTATGTCACGCTCAGGATCTTCTGCTTCCAAGAAAAGAAGCTGTGCAACGATCAGATTTGCTATCTGATCGTCGATCGGCGTACCGATGAAAATGATACTGTCTTTTAGAAGTCGCGAGTAGATGTCGAACGCACGCTCTCCACGAGACGTCTGCTCGACAACCATAGGAACTAAAGCCATAATTTTTCTCTCAATGTTGAAACTACTTTAAGTAAAGGGTGAAATTGGCGACTCTAAGTCATTGTGGAACCTACGATTACAAATTCTACATACTTATCCAGAAATTGCAAGCATTTTACGCCGCCTTCAAAACACCGATAATAGTAACAAGAAAACAAAACTCATTCCGCCGCTTTGGACCTTGCCGGCTTCTTTTTTGCAGCCTTAGGTTTATCCGACTCATCCTTTTCAGCCTTAGTTTTCACAGTCTTCTTGGGTTTCTCGTCCGTTTTTGCCGCAACGGACTGCTCCTGACTTTCGTCTATCCACGGCCCATCGCTAACCTTGGCTTTGGCGACAAGAGCCTCAATGGATTTCCGAGTTCGAAGGTTGTTTTCGATCGTCGCAGTCCCGCCCTGTTTTGACATCGATTCCCGGATCTCTTCAGGATTCGTGCGATAGTATTCAGCGAGTTTTCCGATCTCTTCATCGACCTCTTCCATTGCGACAACTATCTTCTCCGCCTCTGCGATCTTTTCCAGAAGCATTGCTCCTCGAACGTCGCGTTCGGCCTGGCCCCTCATTTGGTGATACGCCATTTCGATAAAGTTGTTCTCGACCTTATTAAGATCGATGCCTCTTTGCTGGAGATCACGGGCAAAATTGTTCAACAGGTTTCTCGCCTGATTCTCGATCAGTGCATTTGGGACCTCGAATGAGTTCTTTTCAATAAGCTTGGCAACAGCTTCATTTCGGACACGTGCATCGGCGTCCGCTTTAGCATACGTCTCCAAATCGACACGGAGTTTCTTCCTGAGGTCTGCCAGTGATTCATAGCCTTCATCGAGGCTCTTTGCCCATTCGTCATTTAACTCAGGCTTCTCTGAACGACCGACTGATTTGATCTTGGCTTTGTAGTGAACAGTCTTTCCCGCCAGTGCCGGAGAAGAAAATTCAGCAGGATATGAAACGGTAAAATCCTTCTCATCGTCGGCCTTGACGCCAACCAGGTTCTCTGTGAACGCCTTTTCTATAACCTCATCGCCTAGTTTTATCTCAAGGTCACTAGCGGTGATGGGCTCACCCTGCGGGTCGTCTGCAAAGACGCCTTCGAGATCAGCGATGACGGTGTCGCCCATCTCTGATCCTCTGCCCTCGACCGGTATAAGAGCGGCCTCCTGGTCGAGACGGCTGGAGATCAGGTCGTCGATCTCACTATCCTCGACAGGCTTGATACGGCGCGTCAGTTCGATACCTTCATAGTCCGGAGTCTGTATCTCCGGCATGACCTCGACGTGGACATGAAGCTTGATCGACTCAGACCCGTTTACCTTTATGTTCTCTGCGTTGTCAAGATGCAACTGCGGTTCGGCAAGCGGCTGTAGACTGTGTTCCTGGATCGCTTCCGACACCTGCTGAGGGAGCACTAGCTGAAGAACTTCGCTCTTTATCTCCTCTTTGAATCGCATCCGCACGACATCGAGCGGTGCGAACCCCTTGCGGAAACCGGGAATACTGGCTCGGTCTGCGTAACGCTTGCTTATCTTGCCATAGGCTTCCTTCAAAACCGCGGGTTCAACTTGTATATGGATCTCACGCTGCGTCGGCGAGATCTCTTTTAATTCACTATTCATTCTCTGAAAAAGGATAGCGAACGAGGGGATAAAAGTCGAATTGCGGCTATTAGAAGACTATACATTAAACATGACCCTCAAAAATGAAATGGCTCGATAAAACGCCGCCTTGAGCGGAGAAAAACGAGCCATTTGCTACAAACAGATCTTGGTGCCGAGGGCGAGACTCGAACTCGCACGTCTTTCGACGCTAGATCCTAAGTCTAGTGCGTCTGCCAATTTCGCCACCTCGGCATTTGCAGGTCATCACCCTTCGGCAGATAGGAGCCTTCGAGCATTTACTGCAATTTGAATTTATCCAATGCGGCTTAAATTGTCTAGGCGGTCACTTATTCAAGTACTTCCGATCATACTCTTCCCAGGACAGACTGAAGTCACGCTCTTCAATAAGCCCGCTGGCTGAACCGCCGGTAACATATTTGGACTCCGCACGCTTGAAAAGTCGGTACCCGCCATAGCCAATGGCCCCGAGAACGCCGATAACAAGACCATACCAAAGCAAGCTGGTGACCAGCCCGAATAGCCAGAAGAACAGCATTACCCCGAAGATCACACCTAAGATAGCGAGGATAAGTTTGATCAATCTCATCTTTGAAACCTCCCGACAGCAGGATATACGAATTCGATTTCCCGATGTTCGTGGAAAATTTTCACCTATCGTATAATTTGCGAGAGTTCTTGACCCATGACCATATCAGAGATCGCCAAACTATTAGAAGCTCAGTTGAACAGCAACGGCGACGAGACCGCAACTAATGTTACGCACGACTCAAGACAGGCTCGTGAAGGAACTTTGTTTGCAGCGATAAAGGGATCGACCGTCGATGGCCACCGATTCATTGAAGACGTTCTGCGTCGAGGTGCGGTTGGTGTAATTTCCGAATTCGACCCGCCAGACGGATTCTCAGGTTCGTGGCTGAAGGTCGTCGACGCTCGTGCGGCACTCGCAAAAGCCGCGTCGATCGTCTTCGGCGATCCTTCACACCATTTGGACCTCGTTGGAATCACGGGAACGAACGGAAAAACGACGACCACATACCTTTGTTATGCACTAGCCGAGGCTGCCGGAGTAAAACCGGCAATGCTGACGACCGTTGAATATAGGATCGGTGAAAAAAGCGAAGAAGCGGTCAGAACGACACCGGAAGCCTCGGACACAAACAGGTTTCTTCGCCAAGCAGTCGATGACGGTTGCGGATTTGCTGCGATGGAAGCATCTTCGCAAGCCATTGACCTTCATCGGTGCGACTGGCTTCGTTTTCGCGTCGCGGTCTTCACGAATCTTACGCAAGACCATCTGGACTACCATCACACGATGGAAAACTACTTTGACGCAAAAAAGAAGTTGTTTGACGGGCGTCTCGGAGAAAGGCCGGGCACCAGCGTTGTCAATATAGATGATGAATGGGGCGTTCTACTTGCAAAAGACCTGGTTGCCAGAGGACAAAGAGTCGTCACTTTTTCTCAAAATGGCCGAGCAGATCTGACCGCCGAAAATATCGAGGTCTCGCTTTTAACAGGCACCTCGTTTTTGTTGAGTACTCCGGTTGGAGACCGAAAGGTGCAATCGCCGCTTGTTGGCCGACCTCATGTATATAACATGTTGGCGGCGACCGCCGCTGCATTGGAATTAGGATATGATCTGGGCCTTATCGTCGACGGACTTTCGAGATGTGCCGGCGCTCCCGGAAGATTCGAAAGGGTTCTACACGATGGAGACTTTGCGGTGGTTGTCGATTATGCACATACGGATGACGCACTGCTGAACACTCTTCGTACGGCTCGAGCCCTTACAGAAGGACGCGTAATAACCGTTTTTGGCTGTGGAGGTGACCGGGACAAAACAAAACGGGTGCCGATGGGAAGAGTTGCAGGAGAAAACAGTGATCTTGTATATATCACTTCCGACAACCCGCGTACTGAGGATCCGCTTAAGATAATAGAACAGATCGAAGCTGGCGTGAGAACCACCAATACGGAATTTAGTTCGATCTCTGATCGGAGAATGGCAATACAGCAGGCAATTGTTGAGGCAAAAGCCGGAGATGTTGTGATCATCGCCGGTAAAGGCCATGAAAATTACCAGATCATCGGCAACGAAAAATTTCATTTCGACGATCGCGAAGTGGCTCTCGAGGCTCTTCGAAAACGGGCTGACCTTTAACCTAGGCGTCCACCCGAAGGTTATTTAGTATATCGCGTTGGGCGGCCGAGATCGGATCGAACCGAACTGCAAATCCTATTTCTTCCTCATGGTTCACCACGATTCCGTTAAACTGGGCCTTCATACCGTCCCCCATTGGGATAAAGAGACGAACACTTTCACCATCGCTCACCTCTTTTCCACTTAATACAAAGCATCCAGACTCACTTACGTCGCTTATCGTACCGCTTGACCGGCCATTGAACCCCTCCCACTCGATGTCGAGTATGATGGGGAAACGCTCGACCCCGCGGCGTTCTATTCCTTCCTTGTTCTCCATTGGATCGTTCACCTTCAAGTGCGGTTTGAGGCTGAATTGTCGGTACCTGTTTTTCCCAGATAATAATACACCGGTAATCCCAGAAGGATCAGGCCTATTCCAATGAACGACTGCTTTGGCGCCGTGATCATTGTGTTTATCAAAAGCCATCCTGAAACGAGAAGGAACAGCACCGGCACAACCGGATATCCCCAAGCTTTATATGGCCTTTCAGCGTTGGGATAGCGCTTCCGAAATACGAATATCGACGATCCTATCAATGCGTAGAATATCCAGGATCCGAATATCACATAGTCGGTCAGTGTGTCGAACGAGCCAGATAGTGCAAGGATGCTGGCCCATACGCCCTGAAAAAGGACTCCGTTTATCGGAACTGAATTGACGGAGACTTTTCTGAACGTGCCAAACATCATCCCGTCGGCAGCCATCGCATAAGGAATCCGCGAAGCACTTAGGATCGAAGTATGCAGTGTTCCAAGGGAAGATAACATCAGGCCGACCGTGAAGATCGCGGCTGCCGCACCTGCAGCGAGGGTGGATAGGCCACCGTATGAGCTGTTAACAACCTGCATTGCGACCGACGACGATTTCGAGACCGAGGCGATCGTAGTCGGGTCAAGAATGAAATAATATGCGACGTGTGCCCCGACATAGAGAACGATCACAAGTAAAACGCTGCCTATGATGGCAATAGGAATGTTTCGGTTCGGATCTTTGACCTCGCCGGCAACGAAAGAGAGATTGTCCCAACCGTCATAACCCCACAGGGCTCCCAGCATTGCCGCGCCAAAACCGGCAAGGAACGTATATTCCGGTGAGCCGATCCTAACTGCGTCTGCAACACCTTCACAGGCTCCGTTTACAGCAGCGAGCGAGAAATTAGCAAAGGTTCCACCTGTCGCAAACAGGAAAGCACCCAAAGCGACGAATAGAACAAGTCCGATCTTTACGAACGTCAGAAAGGTCGCGATCTGTCCGGTGAGCTTCACTGACAGACAGTTAAGAGTCGTAAATATCACGATCACCATTACGGCGACTAACTGAAGTGTCGTGACCTCAAATACCGATGTTTCGATCAATGTCCGCTTCAGTGCACCGCCAAGATAGTCGTTGAGTGCGATAGCAAAAACTACCGCAACGCTTGCCTGAGCTCCGGTACGAGCAATGAACATCTGCATCCAGCCAAACAGGAAACTCGACAACCGCCCATACGAATCACGAAGAAACACATAGGGGCCGCCTGCTTCAGGTTTCATCGCCGTCAGTTCCGCATAGGTCAGTGCACCGGCCAGCGAAAGCACGCCCGCCGCAACCCAAGCGATCAGGACCCAAAATGGTTCGCCGACATTACATGTCATTACGCGTGCCTTTAGAAAAACACCGGTACCGATCACGTTTCCGACTATGACCGAAATTGCCGCCACCAGCCCAAGGCCTCGGATCAAATGATGAGACGTAGTTGAGTTTTCTGACATAAGGAAGAAAGCGCACTAAGGCGAATGATTCCGAACATATTACGCGAAAAGGTTCTTTAGGGGAAATTTTCCAGATATCATTCGCGTGATAATATCGACGACGTGCACCGGATCGACCTGACAGCCGACGAACTTGTCAATGCACTGATGGGGCTCGCAGACAGCCGACACGTCTGCATCCTTGATAGCTGCGGGGTAGGTCATCAAGGCTCTCATCTGTTGATCGCCGGGGTCGATCCTGTAAAGAGCTTTGAGATCTCGGATGACGAACCTGACCTTATCCTCGATCGGCTGTCCGAAGCGTTGACCAGCGATTTCGCGGCGATCTTCACGCTTTCTTACGACTTGGGATTGAAACTAAACAACATTACCTCTAGACATAGATCGAACGAACCCGGTGCTTTCGTTTCACTTTTTCGGAAACTTGTTATTCACGATTACGACACGAATTCGACTTTTCTTGCGGTCAATGAATCCGACTTTGAGGAACTAATAGAGAGTTTGGCATCCGCGCGCTTCACTCCAAACATATCCACAGATCTTCCGCAAATCCGGACGAACTGCGTGCACGATGACTACTTAAGATCGGTCGAGGTCATAAAGGAATTCATCAGGCGAGGCGACACGTATCAGACAAATCTTACCCGTCAGATCACGACCCAATTTCAAAATGAATTCGATCCGCGTTCATTCTTTCTGAGAATGCGGTCAAAACATCCTTCGCCGTTTTCGGCATTCCTTAAGAGAAATGACTCTACGGTCGTCTCAGCTTCTCCCGAGCGGTTTTTTCGGATAGCGAATGGTCGTATTTCCGTGTCACCCATAAAAGGCACTAGGCCGCGCGGAACTACATCCCCGAATGATCAGGAACTTTGCAATGAACTAAGACTGAGCGAAAAGGACCGGGCCGAGAATGTGATGATCGTCGATCTGTTGAGAAACGATCTGGGGCGCGTATGTGAGTTCGGGAGTGTGTTAGTGGAGCGTCTTTGCGAAATTGAAGAACACCCTTCATTGTTTCATCTTGTCTCAACGGTCTCAGGCAGACTTCGCCAAGATGTGAATATCACTGATGTTTTACGATCACTTTTCCCTTGCGGTTCGATCACGGGGGCTCCGAAAATAAGCACTATGAAAATAATTGACGAGATCGAACCGACGGCCCGAGGGCTCTCAATGGGTACGATCGGATATCGCCTGCCGCCCAGCTTTGGATTGGGTGAGATCATCGACACGAGCGTAGCGATCCGCACGATGGTAATTCAGGGTAATACCGCAGCATTCAATGTCGGTGGGGGGATCGTTATCGACAGTGATCCCGAATCCGAATATTCCGAGACGGTAACAAAGTCAAAAGCCCTCCTTGATAGCCTCGAATAAACGAACGGGAACATTCCTCTTAAGTCGGCGTCTAATCTCAAGACAGCTACACACAATCTTGGAGGAAGTTTAGTGAATCAGCCTCATATCAACGTAACACCGCTCATCGACGTCCTTCTTGTCCTGCTGATCATCTTCATGGTGGTCACGCCTGTGAAGCCTAGTAAGATCGACGCAAAGATCCCTTCTGAGCCAAAACCAGATCGAGCGGTACGAAACGATCCGCGAACCCTGGTCGTTTCCTTAGATCGGACTGGTCGCCTCGTGATAAACGGCGAAAGCACATCTTCGACCACCGACGATCCGGCAGCTGCCATTGGGCGTCTTCGGGATATCTTTGCTGAAAGAGAGAAGAACATGGAATTTGAGAAGACCGTGTTCATAAAGGCCCCGGAGAAGATCGAGTACGGACGGGTGGTCAAAATAGTTGATGCACTCAAACAGTCTGGCGCAAATCCCATTAGCCTACAGATCGACCAATTGGAGAGATAGAACTTTTGCGAACAGTGACGGCATAAAACAGCATCTAATTGTGGTATTATTTGGCTGGCGGATCAGCCGCGATCGGTTCGCCGACATCAGTTTCTCCGTCATTCCATTTCGTAGAT
>CAYTDJ010000028.1:0-12819 GCA_964436265.1 uncultured Chloracidobacterium sp.
AGTACGCCTTCGTCCTTGATCACATCCTGCAGCCACGAATCCAACGGCATATTTCCCCACTTCACCGCCCTCTGTACGAGATATGCGACAGGACTGTGCGGCTCGGTACGCTGAAAGTAAGCCGCGATCTCTCCAAGCCGTTTAAGTGCATCGGCACGTCCTGAAACACCTCCGGACCGCGAGCCACCGCCGCCACCGCCCCCGCCTTCGCCGGCTTCACCTGAATCGCCTCCGCCGCCCTCCAGGGCAGCCAACTCCTCCTCAGTAGGCTCCGCAGCTCTTTTTTCTACAAGGATCTTTTTGAGCTGCGTATGTACCGTGTCGAGCGTCTTGATTATCAAACCTAGGCCTGGGGTCTGGTTTCGGTCGTATTTTTCTTCATTGACACGGTCGAGTTCTTTGAGTTCGGCCATGCACTCTTCGATCGCATAATTCGCTTCCTCGCAGAATTGCCGGCGAGTCTGTGCAAGTGCCTTTTTCCATACGTCGGCCGTGGTTCGATTCTCACGGGTTGCCTGGTCCTTCAGGTCCTGATATTTTGCCGCCTGCTCCGAGTCAAAAGCATCCAGATTTTCCGGAAGATCGAATCGCTTCGCATCTTCCCAGTCCGTAAAGCCGAGGCCCTGGATTATGGGCGTCTTCTTGATCGACACCGAACATTGAGTATCCACCCAAGATACGGCGTTCGCCCTCCCTTCCATATCGCCTTCGTCGATCTCGGGATGAAGCGTATCCCAGAAGCGATCTTGAAGGCCGCTCATGAGTTTTAGAGCATCTCTAAAACCGGCCCAGCCATAGGTCTTTATCAGCGAATCGGTCAACCAAGATGCGATCTGTATGTCCTTAGTCTTTGTCGATAGCGCGTCGACAGCGAGTTCGATGACCTTTCTGTGGTCGGCAACCTTGAGATCCGACGACCAATCGCCCTGACTGATCGGGTCGTCCTCACGACGAGCTTCGTTTATTTCGTCGTAAAGCCCTGAATAACGCATGTTTTCGCCCGAAGGACTCTCTTCTGAGATCGGGGAAAACAAAACGTCAAAATCCAGTACCGGCGGTTTCTGGAGTTCCTCACTCATCAAAACGCACTCCTCAATTTATTCAGTACAACGATGAACTGACTGCTACTTTGTACGGGTGAAAACATTCTAAACGAATTCTGCAAATAAAGCATCAAATTTTTGATAGAGGCTAATCTCTGTTAAACACTATTGTTTTCAGGTCGAGGAGCGGCTTGTCCTTTCCGCTCATCCAATAGAGCTTTGAACCTTCGCCCACGTATATGTCATTTCCGAGATCACGCCAATCGACTGTCCGGCCAAGACGCACCAGGTCATCCTCGTTCTTCCATGTATTGGCGTAAAGCGACGGTAAGAACATCTCACCAGTCGTGCCATTTACCATTTCCACTTTCGCCTGCGGCCAATAGACGTCACGGAGAGATTTGCGGTCGAGGAATTCGATAGAAACTACCTGTTCGAAAGGAAGCCATACATACGAATCTTTGACAAATGCCTCGAAGACGCACATCGTCAGGTCGTTATAATCTCTAAGGTCCGCATAGCCTTCGCCATTTATGGTCACGGAAAATGCGGGACGAGCCTCATCGACCTGTTCGATCAGCCCTTTAGCTTCCGCCAGTTCTCCCCTTCGAACAAGATCAACGGCCTTTAGCAGTTCCTTGACATAGTCGGGCAGCCCCATGACCGACTCTGGCTGAGTGTTATGCGAAAACAGGTGCATTCGGTCGCGCTCGCACTTGAAGTTTTGTCTGTAGATAACTGAACCGATCATCGCATTCGGATCCTGGTGTCCGATCGTATCCAGCTGTTTCTCTGCGCGGTCCCACTCACCCGAAAAACAAGAGAGCTCAAAAAGGAAGGTCCGTGCGGCAACGTTTGTCGGGTTTGTTTTGACGATCTTTATGGCTTCGTCGGTCGCCCCTTTCAGATTACCCGCATCAAGCTGTAGTTTAGCGTCGTTCATATTTTCCTCGTGCCGCGATCGAATACGCGGACTCTGTACCAAAAGCGGCTCAGCCTATTTAACGACCGTCTGCGGAGCCTTCAGATTTCTGAACAGGCTCTTGTCAAACGGATCACCGCCGCTTGGTTTTATGCTTGCAGACAGCGGTTTACCTCCGACCGAATAGGACATCGTGTAGCTTCCGTCAGCCTGCTTTTGAGGTTTCCCGTCGTCCACGAATTTGAACAAACCCCATACTCCCGGATACGTCTTTGGGCCTGAGGCTGTTGACGTTGACGAAGAAGTATTTGAGTTCGCCGATCCGGTAGTTGACGCGGTTCCGGATGTTGAAGCGGCATTGACAATGACGCCCGTTTCGGAACCGCTGCCCGGGAATGTTCCGTTGATCGAGCCTGTGCCTTCCGAATTTATCTTTTGTCCGTCGATCGAAACCTCGACCAAAGTGCTCTTGTCTCCCTTTAATCTAAATTCGTAGGTGAACTTCGGCGTCGGATTGGTGCCAAAGAGCGCTTTTCTGAGCGAGATCGCGCTGTTCAGATAGGTAATGAAATCATCGGTGAACTGAATTTCGGCACCTTCTTTTTGTTTAAGCTTCCCATCGGCTTCTTCAAAATACTTCTCTATCTTTTCCTTGTAGAACTTCGAGAATTTGCCGTCATTAGGGTTCAGGTATGCCGCGAGCTTAGTCAGGTCAGCATCAGCTGAGCCGTCCTCGAACGGATATCCCTTCTCGATCTCCTTACCGGCCGGCATGATCTCTTGTTTCCACGCCTTGTCGATCTGTTGCTTGACACCCGCGCCTAAGAGATTGCGCAAGTTTCCGAGCGGCTCCTGGAGCAAGAGAGCGACCTCTTGTGACGACGGCGTCTCGCTAAATGCCGCGAGCAGGTTGGTGATGGCGGTTTCCCTTTGACGTAGTTTCAAAGGGTCTTCGTCCTTGGCCATTTCAGCGGCGATCTGATTTACCTTGTCGGCTGAAAGTCCGCTAAATGCTTTATGAACGTTGCCTATCTCGTTCCTGTACTTCTCGACAGGAGCGTTCTCTGCCTGGTCCTTCGTACCGATAAAAGTAAACAACGGACGAAATTCCTTCTCCGGTTGGCTGCCGCCCGTTTCTGACTTCTCTTCCGGCATAACGAAGCTCAATAGCCACTCGATCCAGCCTTCGGTCTCCGGTTTCGCCGAAAGGTTGGTATGCTTCGCAACTTCACGAACGAGTATCTTCATCGGCGAGTTTGCGGTCGAGAATGCGAGTAACGCCTGTGTCGCTTCGTCCTTGTTCTTATAGGCCTTTACGTGTGTGTTTTTTACGAAATTTCGCCAATGGTCGGCATAATCCCGATAGTACCGATCTTGTAAAAGGGAAGCGTCAGTTGATTTGGCGACCTCTTTTTTGCCAAGCTCGCCCATTACCCAATCGTCTTCGCTCAGCTTCTTATCTGCTTCCTGGATGGCGACCTTCATTAGGTCATATCCCGGCCGGGTGAAGGCACTCGGTACCGAATAAGATCCTTCGATAAAACTGGTGTCCGCACCATTACGGGTGAGAATAGCCTCAGCCGTGGTTTTGCCGACATTATCGTCGACCTTTTTGGAGATCTCTGTGATCTGGCGACTGTAATAGCGGTAAACAGCCGGGAAAGCCTGGAGCTTCTTTCGGGTGTCGTCAACCAACTTTCCGTCCAGGTTTATTCGCGGAAATTTTAAGTCGGCGTCATCTCGGTCAACCTGTTTCGCCCAAAACTCCAGTTGATGCTGTGCAACAAGCTTCATGTCAGGCGGGACCTTTGATTCAGAGACCCAAATATCGGCAAGGGCGGTTGAAATATGGCTAGATTCGGCTCGGGACTTATAGTCACCCGATAACATCAGGTAAGCCTTTAACAGATCGTAATGGCGACTCAGGTTCTGTTCTTCTTTCTCGGTCAATTGGGCCGTGTTCGCAACGGGGTTGCTATCAGCGAAAGCGCGAAGTTCACTTTCCAGCTTCTTGACCATCGGCTTCTTATACCGCTGTTCAATAACGCTGAAGTACATCGGCAGCAGCGACTTTCGATATACCTGATTTCCCGAATACATGCCGAACCTCATGTAAATGGGCGCCCCGTTTCGTTCGTAATCGTCGAGACGATCAAGAAGGTCGCGCAGATCCTCGGTCGCATTTATCTCGATCTTCGCTTCGTTCGCCGTCTTATCGAGTGGGTTCTTTCCGCCATCGGCCTTTACGATCGTCAAGACACGATCACCAAGCTGTTCGGCTTGTTTGAGCATCTGGTTGTTGGAGAAAAGCGATACTGCCGACATCACCAGAAGTACGAAAACGACGAACAAGCTGAAGAGCGTGAGCAGCCAACCGAAGATCGGGGCCCGCTGCCGTTGCGCGATAAAGGTTGCCGCAAGATCCTTGTCCCTTAAGACAACATCTCGGAAAAACCTCTGTGTGAAATAGCTTCCTGCGACAGTCTGTTGGCCACCAGCCTGAGCTTTTCCTGCGGGTGCGGCCGTGAAATAGAATCCGCGGAGAAACGGATTCTCGCTAAACGGATTAGGCCTAAAAAGAGCATTAACGAATCCGCCGAATTTGCGTTTTGCGGTACCGAAGTGAAGCGGAAAGTTAAAAATTCTGAGCTGGCGAACCGGAGGGAACGGCGCCGAGAGCCTTGCCGTTCTCCGCTTCATTATCGATTCATGCAGGACCGAGAACTCGCTATCGAATAGAGCCTGAGCGTTCTCGCTCTTCTCTATGGGAATTGTGGCTCCCCAAACAAGTGTCTTATCTTCAGCTTTGGATGCGGAAAAGGAATCCCTAAATCCTTCGATCGAGTCGGCGTGTGAGAATACCAGGTAAACCGGAAATCTCAGCTTTAGCCGCTGCATCACCTCGTCCAGACGTGCCCGCTGAACCTTTGCCAATTCCTCGATCTCGCGGTCATCAGCCTTTAGGATCCTTTCGGCATCGACCACGAGTATAAAGCCATCAATAGGACGGTTTGACCGGTACTTCTTAAGCGTCTCGAGAAGTGATGACCACTCGTCCGCGTCGAGCCCTTCAGTCAAATAGCGGCCGGCAGTATCGAGGAAAACAGCTTCGCTGGTTACTCGCCAGTCAATGTTAGGTGTCGGTCGTATAAAACTCTGTTCGGATTGCCGCTGGCTCGGCAAGGTTTGAAAATTGAGATTAGAACTTATTACAAGCGAACTCTTACCTGATCTCGGCTGTCCCGCGACGATGTACCAGGGCAACCCATAGACCGCGTCTTTTCCGCCGGTACCAAGATTGGAGGATTTTAGGAACTGAACCGCTTCTTCTGTTCCGGTTGTGAGGTCCGAATAGCTGCCGGACGGTGCATTCAACTTTTGAGCGTTGCCGCCGCCGTCATTGTCTGAAACGCTGGATTCCATTGTGGCCCCTGCTTGAGCTTTCTTTTTGCTTCGCCTCGCCATAATAAAGCCAAACAGCAAAACGAACGGGAGTGTTAACAGAACAAACGCCACGATTATTATCGTGCGTTCCATATACCCAATACTCGGATATGGGACCATATAAGTAACCAGTCCCACGATCCCGTAAAGGGAAAGCACGCCCCCGAAACCGAGCGCATATTTCAATTGGTCAGTGTGCCAACTCATTTAGACAATAATTCGCTTCCCGTTGTTCTGACTACACCCGCAGCTTTTCGATCGTTTCCTGCAAAAACTTTGACGACAGCAAAAACATCACAAGGTAAACAATAAAACCTAGGCCAACGAACGCCATTGCGCCTATCTTGGCCCAGACCGGCAATCCGCGCTTCTCAGGCGGTTTTGGTTGGTCGTTCGCTATCCAGTTCGGAGAGAGTTCCACCGCTTTGATCTTCCCAACCTTGACGAGGGCGTTGGCGGTTCTTTGCATTGTTTCCAACAGTTTTTCCTGCTCATAGACCGCATATTTCCCCTTAAATCCCAACAGAAGACAGTAATAATAGATCTCGACAGCATCTTGTGTGACCTCGATCTGACCGAGCATGGAATCTAACTTGTCGAAAAACTTATTGCCGGCCAATTGTTCGCCAAAATACTGAAGTTGAAGTGGATTCTTTTCCCATTCGTTGCGGAGAGGGAAATTGGCCGTAAGAACCGTCTCATCTACAAATGCCGCAAGACCAAATTTCGCAACATTCACGACTTTGTGATTGAACCTGTAGCGTTCTGCCCGTTTTTCGAAATCATCGAACATTGACGCAACCTTTGGCCGGAGTTCGTTCGATGGCGCAACAATGCCGGCTTTCAGACGAAGCACGAGGTCAAAAATTGGCCCCGCAAAGGTGATCAGGTCGTTCTTTGTTGCTGTCTCGGACATTTATTTGGTCAATGTGCGTTCTGGCGCTAAGGCTTCACGGCGTAAAGTTCGAGCTTTTCGTCAGGGATATCACTTGGTACATATACCGAAATGACCTTCGACCCTGCGATACCGTTCCAATAGGGGCCGATGTTATCGAGCTGAAAATACTTGAATCCTACACGGGTCGGTATTGGCGCGGGCGGCGGGCTTGCAAGCGTCAGCACGACGCCGGGAAGCGCTGAACCTATGACGGAATCTATTACGTCCCGTGATGCGATCTTTACGACGCGGGGGACGCCCTCGATCAGCTTCGCCTCCGGCATCTGTGCTCGAACGGCCAGGAAGAACCCGGCTTCCTTGATCAGCCGTTCATCGTCAATGCGGCCAACATACAGCGTGTCGCGGGTTTTTTCCAAGGGAATTGCAACACATCGGCTTGGGATGACAGTCTCGAGAAGCTGTTTAAGCTGAGCGTTAAGGTTGCTGAAAGTAAAATAAAGATCGTCGTGATCGTATTTCACGATGTCTTTCGGATTCATCTCGAGAGAGAAGGTCATGAGCTGACCAATAAGCCGTACCATTTCCTCATATAGCCTTTCCGGGTGAAGAACCGGAGAACGGAAGAAATGCGACATTATTGGGATCGAGTTGTTGATCGTGTGCAGCAGCCAAAACACCGCGACTTCAGAAGTAGTGAAGTCAGCCAGCGAAGCATTGCTCTGGCGCCGCTGTTCAGCGAGGCTTGCACCTTTTGTAATGAGGATCTCTACTAACGACCGCAACATCGCTGCGAGCCAATCTGATGCTGAGATCTTTAGTATCGGCGGAATGTACTCTTCGGAGATCTTTAGCTGACCAGTCTGAGTTCGCTGCAGTTCAGCGATCTTAAAGCTGACGAAACCATCCCGCAGTTCGTCGTCAAAGATCACTCTGAGATTGCTTTTTGCGTAAGCAACCGGCTGTTCGTTGGTGCCGGTCGTCTCGTCCTTTACTTGAGCACCTTCCTGAAGGTATCTGATATTTCCGTTCGACGCGGCACCGCTCGACTGGAAGTTCGCTTCGCCCATCTTCTTGGCCGGTATCGCCAAATGCACGCCAAGCCGGTCGGCTTCGACCTTGAAATGATTTCCTATCGGCCGTGCAACAGGGACCGATTCCGCATCCGGCACGTTTACAAATAGTCCGTCCGGCATTACCGCACGGCAGGTCGCGATCTGAAAATTGCCGTTTGCGATAGCTTCGCCGCTAACCCGGAGTTCGAGCACGCCGTATTCATGCTGCATTATCGAACGCACGCGGGAATTCAACAGTTCTTCATGGTAGTTATCCAACTGTTGAAAGTGATGCGGCGTCAAGAGCATCCCCTCGTTCCAGACGATTTTGCGGTATTTGCTCATATAAGGTTAGACGACAATAGTAGACCGACTTTTAAAATTAGTAAACACGCGAAAGGGCAAGTTGCCGCAAAGGTGCAATATCCAATGTTTTCACCTCTTTACGCGAGGAAGGTCAGCACTTTGGATCACAGTCCGCGACCGCGTTCCGCTCATTTATCACACTACTAACTTATCCAGGAACTCCTTTATCCAATCCGGCCCTGATCTCGATCGGAAATCCTCCGGATTCTCTTGTGCAAGTTCGAGTGCCCTCGACAAAACCGGGAAGCCGACCAGTTGCCCGCCAAAGCTCGAGACCAATTTCGTCAAACCGCGACTGGGCTTTGCTGGCAATTCAACCATCCTTACCTCTTCAGCTGATGGTCTGGAACAATTCTCCGCCGGTGACGTCACCAGATATTCACGACACGCCACGGGACGCTGCTGGTGAATCGAACACGACTCGTTCTCGAGAAACGGACAAGGGATCCCTTCGTTGAAATATTCCATTACGAGTTTCATGCCCTCCGGGTAACCCTCATCAAAAGTCATCTCAGGGGCCTTTTTCTGATGTTCCTCAAATCGTTCGTACCATCCGATCTTGTGGAAATGCTCGGCGGCGTCTTGAAAACGCTGCAACACCTCCGACCGCCTTGGTTCATCCATAGCCTCGACCAGTTCGGCTATCTGATACACTTCGACCTCCGAAATAGGTACCGGCTGACGGCAGCACGCCCCGCATCCGGCTTTACACGAAACCGATCTGCCCTCCGATTCGGCAACGTTCACACCTACCTCGACAAACGAATTCGCCATCGCATGAAAGATCGGCAGCATCCTCTGAGGTTTTACAGGGGTTGCCGGAACGGTAAGCTCAAATTCGACCGGGGCGTCATTGATCCTCAATCCGATCTTACCTGTGACCCATTCTTCCTGAGACATTGTTGTTATCGCCTTTATCGAACCTAAAGATCGAGTGCTTCGGCATTGACGCCGAACTCCTTTGGATTTTGCGCAATTATTCCGACAGCCAGAAAAGTAAGCGCTCGGTCAAATTCAGCTTGAGTGATCTTTCCGGTCTTCTGCAAAAACCAGATAGAACGAATCGTACGGGAGCTTTCCGATGTTTCGTTTGCGAGTTTTTGCAACATGTCACGCATTCTCAGGGTTTCGCCAGCGGCACCTTGGTCGTATGCTGCGATCGTCAGAAGGCATTCATCAGCAAGTTCGTTTCCGATCGAAACACTTAATTTATCAAGTACGTCCGCCATCGATGCCGCCGTAGCGAGAACGTCCCCACGTGACGACCCCAGTTTCGCAATCGCCGCAACGGCAAGTAGTTGGGGCTTAAGATTCTTCTTAACGGCGAGTGACTTTATCTCGTTTGCATTTTTACGGGCAGAATTGATGTTGTCGGCAACCGCTGAAGAGCCGCTAAATTGTTTCACTTTGGAATTTACCCGCTTCGCCTGTTCTGTCGTCAGAAACGCCTTCGGATTGTTTTGCGCGATCCTTCGTAAAAACGCAGCCCCGTTTTCTTCGACCTTTGCGGTTTCCGACAGGTTTGCGGGCGGGGCATTTGCCGGCGTGTCGGTCGAGCCGTTCGACGGATCGTCGGCAGCTTGAGTATCGGCAGGTTTTGGCGTAGATGTCACATCGTCACCGGCGTCATTATCTTTCTTCTTTTTTCCTGGGCCGGTCGGTTCGGCGTCGGCTACGGGGTCATCAATATCCGAATTTACCGAAACGTTTGACGAACCTCTCGAAATAACTACATAGGCAATCCCTGCCGCAAAGACCACAAGTACAGCGGCCAGTGCCGGGATCAACAGGATCAACCACATCGGTATGTGTTTACCCTTCGTAGATTCGGCCTTTTGCTTCGCCGGTGGACTCTTTGCAGGAGCGGCGGAAACGGACACGGGCGGAGCGGTCACAACCGGTTCGTCAATAAATTCAGCGATCGCCTCGACGCCGCCGAAATTCAAAACGTCCCCATTTCGAATTTCAACAGGCTCGAACACGGGTTCGCCGTTGAGGTCCGTTCCGTTACTTGAACCCTGGTCCTCGATCGTAAATCGCCCGCCGGAATTCACGATGCAAGCATGCTTCCGTGAAAGTCGCGAATCAGAGATCGCAAGGTCACAGTCGGGCTGCCGTCCGATCGTGAATTCATTGCGTCCGACCATCACCCGCCTGCTGACCCCGTCTGGATCCTTATATCTCAACCAAAGATCTGCCATTAGATAACTAGACGCGGAACCGTAATGAAAAAGGGATCACTTAGTATACGTTGAAATGGGCTGTAGCTTTAATCCAAAATCTGCGGGATTTTCCCCAATGATTGCCGCGGCAAAGAATTTCGGCACGTACTTAAAGTTCTCGGATTGGAATTGCTTTGACAATATCTCACCATTAGCGATCAACGTCCAAAAATCCCTCGGAAGGCCGGTATTCGAGTCAAGTGCTTTCTGCAAGTTCGTACTAAGTCCGCCCTCACCGCTGTTGTAGCTGCCAATAGCAAGAGGAACGCTCGCCGGGCCGGTCCCATACCTTCCCGTCAGTGCCTTCATATATGATGCCGCGGCATGGGCAGCCGGTTCCGGTTTACAGCGGTCATCCGGGTTTTCAGGGGAGGCTCCCTTTACGACTCCTTCGCTGGGCTCGAAATGGAGCTTAGCTGTAGAGAAGGTGAATTGGAACATACCGAGCGGACCCGTCGGACTCTGTAGGCAAACACAATGTTCCGACTCGATCATAGCCAGATATAACCCAATGCGAGGGTCAGTACCCTTTTGGTTGAAAGCCCTGATAATGAACGGTGCATTCTTGCTTGCTCGTTCGTAAGTCGCCTGGAGGCTATCTGCGAAGCGACATTTACCGGTCAGGGTGGGCGAATTCACCCGTTTGGCATATCCGTCGGTAAAACCCTTGATCTTGTCCAGCGCGGCTGCAGGAATGGGATCGCTGCTGTTATTCCCGATGATCTGGGCGATCCGCATCGCCCGGTCGGCGAGGTAAGCACGCCGCTCGGTGTCGGAGAGGTCAAGATACTTTTTCCCAGCAGGTAATGTGTAGCCGGCCTGCTTTTGTTCGGAGACCGGCGTGTCGGGTCTTATTTCGTCATTACCGCTAGTGTTCTTTGTTTCCGAGGGCGTTGACTTTTCACCCGGCTTGATACTGTCTTTGTCCGATTTTGACGGTTTGATGTCGATCGGATCGTCGTCGTCGGCTGTCTGAACAACATCCGTATTATTTCTGCCAATGACCTTGAACGCAACAAACACGACCGAAATGCTCACGATCATGAATGCCAGTCCGATCAATATGATAGGCACAAAATTTATGGGCTTTGCCGGCACAGAGGAAACGGACGTCGACCTCGGCGGCATAGGGGCGGGAACTGATGCCTGGAGGACCTTCTTTTCCCGAATGTGTACGGTCAAAAAGGTCTCATTCCCGATCTTCACCTGATCACCGTTATTCAGAGGCGTGCCGGCAGGAGCGGTTCGCTGACCGTTTACAAATGTTCCGTTTGATGAGTTCTCGTCGACGATCCAAACCCGGTCTCCATCACGATAAATGGTCGCATGTAACCGCGACAGACCGTTATCGGGAAATCGATGGCTCGCATCGCTTCCGCGGCCGAACGTGGTTCGTTCGGCTTCGATAGGGATCTGCTGCGTTCCTTCGGGAGTAGGGAATGAGAGGGTGACCTCAACCATCTGATCGATCTTATAAATCTTATAATTTGTAAAGTTCCGAAAGCGGACGGTCCTTCTTCAATCCGAATTTCTGCGGATTTTCGGCGACTATGCCTGCTGCAAAAAACCGGACCAGTTGCTCGCGTTCCGGAGCCGTCTTTATCGTGTTCCATAGATCGGAGCGGTTTGCCGGCAGTGAGCTTTTCCAGATGCTCGCGTCTTGCGGTGACTTGCCAAACGCCGCCGCTCCATAGATTACATCACCTTGAAAGATGCTGTTTACGATCTCTTTCATGTAACGGGCCGCAGCAATTGAAGCACATCTCTGAGATGGATCAGAGATCTTTTCTGCCCCGCACGAACCATTGAATGCGTTGGACGAAACAAAATCGTTCGTCATTCGAAACAGTCCGTCTTCGGTGCCTTGTGAGGCGGCGTTAAACTTGCTTCGGCTCATCGCGAGGAAGAAGCCCAAGGAGGCGTCCAGATTCTGTTCGGCAACAAATGCTACCTTTATCGTGTCCTTATACTGTGCAGCACGGTCGAAGTACCCGTCCTGCACATATTCAGCAGAACGCTTTTGCACTTCTTTCAAGAACTCCTTATTTGAGACGTTGTAGGAGAAATTGCCCGAAAACTGCTTTACAAACTGTTTTGACATCTCCTGAACCTCGATCAAAGAGACTTCCTTGCCCTTTGGCGAGGCAGCAGTATTAGTATTTGTCTGGGCAACTTCAGTATTTGCCGGCGCTTTCGTTTCGCGTGTCTCAAACGCCAGCTGAACTGGTGCCGGTGCAAATATCCGCTCGCCGTTCTTGTCGTAAAGTTCGATGCCAAGTATGTGATCAAACCCATCAGCCAGATCCGGATGATCTTTAGGGTCTATCGTAGCTTCAAAAGGCTCCCCGTTCGTCTTTGCAAACTCGACGCCGTCAATGGTGAACACAGCCTTGGCCACGCAGCCGGCATTCGTCGATTCCACCTCTATTTCTGTTGGTTTTGTTATCGTGTCGCCAGGTTCGGGACTGATTATCTTTGCGGTCGCCTGACAGGTCGAGCCGCTTGCGAAATAGAATGCTCCCGCCCCGATCAGCAATGCGACCCCAAGTGCTCCGCCCGCACCTGCCATCATCACTTTGTTGCTCCCGCCGTGAGTGACGACCTCAGCGGACGCTTGCTGGGGCTCGACTGGTGCTTCGGCGTCTATTTCAGGTTCAGCTTCGCCCTCTAAATGAAAGATGACGGTGGCCGAATTGCCCAGAATAATGTAATCGCCGTTCTGAAGCTTTTGAGGTCCCGTTATCCTGATACCGTTTACGGCGGTGCCGTTACTACTCCCGAGGTCCGAAACGTAAAATCCATCAGCCATCTGTTGGATCTGAGCGTGGTTGCGGGAAACATTAGAATCGCCCTGAAAGCAAATCGTGTTATC